>JAQGMP010000479.1 GCA_028292285.1 Variovorax sp.
CGGGTTCGGCTGCGCGAGCCCGTACTCGGCCAGCGCGCGAATGCCCGCCAGCGGTGTGCGCAATTCATGCGCCACGTTGCCGGCGAATTCGCGCTGCGCCCGCACGCTCGAACCAAGTCGCTCGAACAGCGAATTGACCGTGTTGCCGAGCCTTTGCAGTTCGCGCGATGTCTGCGCCACCGGCACCGGCGCCAGGTCGCGCGCGTCACGCCGGTCGAGTGCGCGCTGCAGCTGGCCCAGCGGTCGCAAGTCGTTCCGAATGCGCCGCCAGATCCACAGCGCCAGCAACGCGAGCAGGATGAGTTGCGGCGTAAGCGCATAGCTGAGCAGTCGCGCGACCAGCGTGGTGCGTGCTCGCGTGGTCTGCGCAATGATCACCTGGTAGGCATGGGGCGAATCGTGCCGCAGCACGACCGCACGCAACGCATTACCCTGGTAAACGATGTCCGAAAAACGGAACTGCGCGTTGTCGTTCGGCGGTGGCGCCTGCAGGCCGGCATTGCCTGCGAGCAACGAACCATCGGGCCGCAGCACCGCGAAGTACACCGTCTCCACCTGATCGAAAAGCACGGTGGTCACTTCGCGCGGCGACAGCAGCAACTCGATGCCGCCATCGCTCACCTGCACGTTGGTCGACACCGAATACGCATCGTCGAGCATCGCGTGATCGAAGGCCTGTTCGGTCAGCACGTTGGCGATGAAGATCGCCACCGCCGTGCCGATGAGCCATGTCAGGCCCAGCGGCAACAGCACGCTGCGCAGCACACGCTGCGTCAGCGAGGGCGCATTCACTGCTCGGCTTCCAGCAGGTAGCCGATGCCTCGCAATGTACGAATGCTCGCGCCGCTGCCCAGCAGCTTTTTGCGCAAGCGCGAAATAAAGGCTTCGAGCGCGTTGTCTCCCAATGCTTCGTCAAAGGTCGACAGTTTGTCGGACAGCGCACGCTTGCTCACCGCATGGCCGGGCGGACTCATGAGCTCCCACAGCACCTCGAACTCGCGCGCCGGCAAGTCGAGCGGTGTGCTGCCCATCGCAAAACGCCGCGCCTTGCGATCGAGCTTGAGCTGGCCGAGCATGACCATGTCCTCGGTGCCCTTGGCACGCCGCACCAGCGCACGCAAGCGCGCCTCGACTTCGGCCAGATCGAAAGGCTTGCCGAGGTAGTCGTCGGCCCCCGCGTCGAGACCGGCGATGCGTTCTTCGGTGCGGTCGCGTGCGGTGAGCACGAGCACCGGCGTTCGGTCGCCGCGCGCACGCGCATGGCGCAACGCGGTGAGCCCGCTGCCGGTGGCGCTACCCGCTGCGCCGGTCACCGGCAAGTTGAGATCGAGCAGCACCGCATCGAACGGCTGCACCCGCCACAGGTGATCGGCATCGTCGACATTGGATGCGACATCGACGCGATGCCCCGCATCCGCCAAGCTGCGCAGCATCACTTCACGCAATACGGCATCGTCTTCGACAAGGAGAATTCGCATCGGTTTTGGCTGGAGAAAAGGGTCGTGAAAGGTACGTGTTTATACGCAATCAGAGGGTCAGCGGCACGTCAGCCGCTCGGCGCGATAAACGGCTCATGAGCATACGACAGCAGGTGGTTTTCAGGGAGCGCGTTATCGGCAAGGCGCCGGGGGGGCGTCGTTGAGCGCGCGGCCCGGCTTTGCCGACGGCCACGGCTTCGACCACTCTGCCGCGAGCCGCACGGCAGTCGTGTTGCTGCATGGGCTGTGCAGCACGCCCGACGAACTGCAGGGCGTGCAGAGCGCGCTGCGGAGCGTGGGCTACTCGGTGCATCCGATGTCGATCGACGGCTACTCGTTCAACACCAGCGTCGAGACGCAGCAAGCGGTGCCCTGGGAGCAGTGGATCGATTCAATCGAACGCCGTATCGACGCATTGCGCACCTCGCACGAACGCGTGATGCTGGTCGGCATTTCGGCCGGCGCTTCGTTGGCGCTGGCAGCGGCCATTCGTTGCGGCCGCCGTGTCGATGCGCTGCTGTTGATGTCGACCACCTTGCACTTCGATGGCTGGGCCATTCCGCGCTGGCAGTTCTTGCTGCCGCTCGCGTTGTACACGCCGCTCGGCCGCTTCTGGAAGTACCGCGAACGCGCACCCTACGGCGTCAAGAACGAGCGCGTGCGCGCATGGATCGAACGCGAACTGCGCACGCGCCGCATCTCCAGCGCGGGCTCTTCGGTGATCGGCATTGCGCACATGCGCGAACACCATCGCCTGATGCGCCACGTGCGCAGGCACCTTGGCCGCGTCGTCTGCGATCACGTGCTTGCGCTGCACGCGCGGCAAGACGAAGTGGCCAGCGTGAGCAACCTCGACCTGCTTGCGCGCGGCCTGCGCTCGGCTTCTTTTCGTGCCGTGGTGCTGGGTGACAGCTACCACATGATCACCATCGACAACGATCGCCATCAAGTCGTCCGGCACACCATCGAGTTCGCTTCGGCCATCGCGCACAGCGCAGGTTGAAGCCGCGCGTCTGCACCATCGGCACACCAGGAGATCCTCATGACGGCCATTACAAGATCAGCGACATCCCCGACATCGCCCACCTTCAACACCATCGCCGGCATTCTGCGGAGTGAGTTCAAGGTCGAGGCCGCGGCCATTCAACCGGCGACGACCTTGACCGATCTGGGGCTCGACTCGCTGGCGTTGATGGAGTTCGTCTTCGCGGTCGAAGATGCGTTTCACCTGCGCATCCCGGAAGAGCGGCTCGACCCGCGCGAGGCCGGCATCACGCTGCAAAGGCTGTGCGAGGTGATCGACGATTTGCCAGCTCCCGTGGCGGCGCAGGCAGTGCCTGCGGCCGGACCACTCGCTGCGGCGGTCAAACCTGTATTGACCTCAGCGCACGCATGAACACCGGCTCGGGCGCACGCATCGGCGTGAGCGGCATGGGCCTCGTCACGCCGCTCGGCCATACCCTCGCGGCATTCGACGACGCGCTGTTCGCGGGCCGTTCGGCCGTGCGTGCGCTCACGCTGGAAATCGAAGGGCTCGATGCGATGCAGCTCGCTATCGCATCGTGCGACTTCGATGACTCCGAACGCAGCACGTCGCGCCTGCCACTGGACCGCGGCACGGCCATGGCCATCGCCGCGGCGCGCGATGCATTCGCCATGGCCGGCCTTGCCGAAACGCCGCCCGATGGCGAACGCCTCGGCGTGTATTGGGGCAGCGGCATGGCCGGCTCCGCCAGCTTCGACGAAGCCGCGATCGCGCTGTACCGCCACAAGCGACGCGTCCGCCCGACCACCGTGTTGACGACGATGCCGAACGCCGCGGCGGCCGAACTCGGCCTGCTGTTCGGTGCACGCGGTGCGGCGCTGAGCTATGCCTGCGCATGTGCCTCGTCGGCCATCGCCATCGGCGAAGCGATGCGCGCCATCCGCGGCGGCTGGATCGACATTGCGATCGTCGGCGGCCACGAGGCCATGCTCACTTCGGGCACGCTGGCGAGCTGGCATTCGATGCGCGTCACCGCACAGCCGCCGGCCGACGATCCTTCAACGGCATGCCGTCCGTTCTCGGCTGACCGCATCGGCTTCGCACTCGGCGAAGGCGCTGCCGCGCTGGTGATCGAATCCGAGGCGCACGCACGGGCGCGCGGCATGAAGCCCACGACCTATTTGAGCGGCTACGCCACCAACTGCGACAGCGTGCACATGACCAACCCTGACGCCGGTGGCCAGGTGCGTGCCATGCGCGCCGCGTTGCGCGATGCCGGCCTCGACGCGGCCGACATCGGCTACGTCAACGCCCACGGCACCGCCACCGGCGCCGGTGACGCAGCCGAAGCGATCTCGCTGCACGAGGTGTTCGGCGACGCCGTGCCGGTCAGCGCGACCAAGGCGATTCATGGCCATCTGCTGGGTGGCGGCGGTGCTGTCGAACTGGTCGCCACGCTGCGCGCACTGGAGCGCCGCAGCCTGCCGCCGACCGCCAATCTGCAGACGCCCGACGCGGCGTTTGCGCTCGACTTGGTGCGCGGCAATGCGCGCCCGGCACCGCGACTGCGGCATGCAATCTCCAACTCGTTTGCGTTCGGCGGCACCAACGCCGTGCTGGTTGCAAGCCGGGCCCATCTCACCGACTGAGCGAGGCGTTTCGTGCATCGTCTGGTGGTGCTCGTGGTGCCGGTGTTCGCGTTGCTCATGGCGATCGAGTTCGCTTGGGGTTGGCGCAAGCGACGCAACACCTGGCGGCTCAACGACAGCATCAGCAGCTTGAGCCAGGGCTTGTTGAGCCAGGCCGTCGCCGTGTGCACGCAGCTCTTTCAGATCGGCCTCTACGCCATCGTGTTTCCGTTGACCGCGCGATGGACGCACCGGCCGGGCGCCGCCTTTTGGGACAGCGCCATCGGCTGGGTGCTGGCGGTGGTGCTGTTCGACTTCTGCGACTACTGGCTGCATCGGGCGGGGCACGAGTCGGCCGTGTTCTGGGCTGCGCATTCGGTGCATCACCAAAGCCAGGACTTCAACCTGTCGACCGCGTTGCGGCAAGAGAGCACGGTGGCGCTGCTGGGCTGGCCTTTCTATCTGCCGATGGCCTTGCTCGGTGTGCCGCCGGAGCAGTTCGGCATTGCGGGGTTGATCGTGCTGGTCTATCAGTTCTGGATTCACACCGAGCACATCGGCAAACTGGGCTGGTTCGACCGCGTGGTCTCGTCGCCGTCGAACCATCGCGTGCACCACGCCGTCAACGACGAGTACATCGACCGCAATTACGGCGGCATGCTGGTGCTGTGGGACCGGCTCTTCGGCACCTTCGCCGAAGAACGGGCGCCGTGCGTCTACGGCACGCGCAAGCCGCTCGACAGCTGGAGCCCGATGCGCGCGGTGTTCGGACCGTACGTTCCGCTGCTGCACGACGC
>JAQGMP010000491.1 GCA_028292285.1 Variovorax sp.
GCATGCACTCGGCGGCTTGGTCGGCTTGCAGCTGGCGCTCGATGCGCCGGAGCGTGTGGCAAGCCTGGTGCTCATCAACGCGTGGTCGAAGCCCAACCCGCACTCGGCGCGCTGCTTCGATGCGCGCATCGCCTTGCTCGCCGGGTCGGGCCGACGTGCGTACGTCGAAGCGCAACCGATTTTTTTGTACCCGGCGGCATGGAGCGCGGCGCATGCAGAACACATCGCCGCTGAAGTCGACCATGCTTACGACAACTTTCCCGGCGAGGCCAACTTGCTGGCGCGCATCGGCGCGCTGCGTGCCTTCGATGTCGATGCACAGCTGAGTGACATCACGGTGCCGACCTTGGTCGCCACGGCGACCGACGACGTGCTCGTGCCATGGACCTGCTCACAGCGGCTTGCCGACGCGTTGCCGAACGCCACGCTCGAACGTGTCACGCAAGGCGGCCACGCGCACAACGTGACCGAGGCAGACACCTTCAATCCCGTGCTGCTCAAGTTCCTCGCGCAACAGACGCAGCAGCGAGAACAGCCGCACCATCAACCGACCCTTCGCGGAAAGCTCGCATGACCCAGACCCTCGACAACGCCGCACTGGCCACTCTCTTCACCGACGCACGCAGCCACAACGGCTGGACCGACGAGCCGGTGTCCGACGACTTGCTGAAAAGCGCGTATGACCTGACGCGCATGGCGCCGACTTCGGCCAACTGCTCGCCGGCACGCTTCGTGTTCGTGCGCACGCCCGAGGGCAAGGCGAAACTCGCGCCGGCGTTGTCGAAAGCCAATCACGACAAGACGATGAACGCCCCGGTCACCGTGATCTGCGCGTGGGACAAGCTCTTCTACGACAAGCTGCCGGCACTCTTTCCGCATGCCGATGCGCGCGCATGGTTTACCGGGAGCGCGGAGGCAGCGCACGAAACAGCCTTCCGCAATGCATCGATGCAGTCTGGTTACTTCCTGCTGGCGGCGCGTGCGCTCGGGCTCGACTGCGGCCCGATGTCGGGCTTCGACAAGGCCGTCGTCGACACCGCGTTTTTCGAAGGCACGAGCTGGACCGTCAACCTCCTCATCAACCTCGGCCATGGCGATGCGAGCAAGGTGTTCGGCCGCCTGCCGCGCCTGGCATTCGACGAAGCCTGCATGCTGGCCTGACGTCGACGGCTTCCATGCTCTGCATGTCTTCCATGACCACCATGACCCCGACCGCAGCGCTCGCCCTTCCGAACGGCCCGTCCATGCCAATGTCCGAACTGCCCGAACCCGACGCTGCACTCGAGCGCGGCGACTTCCGCAACGCAATGTCGCGGCTCGGCGCTGCCGTGAACATCATCACCACCGACGGCCCGGCCGGTCGCGCAGGGTTCACCGCGTCGGCGGTGTGCAGCGTGACCGACGAGCCGCCGACGCTGCTCATCTGCCTCAACCGTACCGCCTCGGTCTATCCGGCGTTCCAGGCCAATGGCGTGCTGTGCGTCAACGTGCTGGGCGCGGGCCAGCAGGCATTGTCGGGCGCGTTCGGCGGCAAGACGCCGATGGACGAGCGCTTCGCCGGTGCCCGGTGGGAAAGCGGTGCCACCGGTTCGCCGGTGCTCGAAGGCGCCTCCGTGTCGTTCGATTGCCGCGTGACGAGCAGCACCAGCGTGGGCACGCACGACGTGCTGTTCTGCGAGGTCGTGACGGTGGCGATGGGCGAAGCGGCGCACGGCCTCATCTACTTCGATCGGCGTTACCACGACATCGTGACGCCGCCGGCGCACTGAGTTCGTCAGCGCCGCGAGCGCCACTGCCGGACCAGCGCGACAGTCAAGGCGATCGCCAAGGCAGTCAGGATGATGCCGTGTTCATGCGGCCGCAGACGGCCGACCCAGGCATGCGCCAGCTCGGTCACTTTCACGCCGAACAGACTGACGACCGTGGCCCACACGATGGTCGACGCCGCATCGAGCGCGGCATAGACCGGCCACGCCATCGAGCCCAGGCCCAGCGTCGCCGGCAGCACGATGCGCAAGCCCCAGGCAAAGCGCATCAGGAAGATCGTCGCGATGGGGTGACGCGACACGAAGCCGTTGACCTTCTCTATGCGCGCGCTCACCTTGGGACGCTTCGCCAGCAGCTCGGCCCCTTTCTTCCGCCCCAGATAGAAGTAGACCTGGTCGGTGACGAAGGCAGCCGACGCGCCGCAAGCGATCAGCGGCAGCAGCGACAGATAGCCCTGGTGCACTGCATAGGCACCGAGCATCAGGATCGTTTCGCCTTCGAACAGGCCGGCCACGAACACGGCGACGTAGCCGTAATGTTCGAGCAGCGCGGAAAGATGCAGCGAGGCCAACGCGCGCTCAGGTCTTCGCGTCGGGCACGGCCGGGCCCGAGGGCACCGCGGACACTGCGGACAGGATGCCCTGCAGCACGATGCGCTGCACGTTCTCGACCGTCTCTTCGAAGAACGCCGGATCGTCGAGCGTGCGGCCGGTGATGGCCTGCACCTGCACACTGAAATCAGCGTAGTGCTGCGTGGTCGCCCACAGCGCGAAGATCAGGTGATGCGGATCGACGGGCGCCAGCTTGCCGGCCGCCACCCACTCCCGGATGACATCCGATTTGCGGTCGACCAGGTCGCGCATTTCACGCCCCAGTTCGTCGCGCAACAACGGTGCGCCTTGAATCATTTCGAGGCAGAAGAGACGTGACGCATCGGGCTGGTCGCGCGAGATCACCAGCTTGCGCCGGATGTAGTGGCCGATGGCTTCGCGCGGATCTTGCTCGGCGCTGAAACCGCGCAACGGTTCGAGCCATACCGCGAGCAACTCGCGCAGCACGCTGACGTAGAGCTCTTCCTTGTTGGCGAAGTAATAGAGCAGATTGCTCTTGGAGACATCGGCCCGCGCTGCCACCTGGTCGACGCTGGTGCCGTGCAGGCCGAAGCGCGAGAACAGCCCCAGCGCGGCGGCGAGGATCGCGCTGCGCTTGTCTTCGATTTGCCGCAACCGGCGATTGACCGCGGCAACGCTGCGCACGCCCGGCGTGCGCTGGGCATGGACTCGTTGCGACGGTTTGGTGGCGGGTGCCATCTTGATGGCCTTGACGGACTTGGCCGCCGTGACGGGCTTGACCGCTTTGGCGCCGACCGCTTCGGTGTTGATCGCCTTCACCGCTCCTCCGGATGTCTTCGGCATGGACTGCTGCTTTCTTGTTGCGACGTGCCGTAGTGCTTGCATGACTCGGGCCAGTTTGCCGCATTTGTCCATTTGGTCCAACTGGCACAAACGTTGCATGTCCCGACCGCTGCAGCGCACCCGTTCGCGCTCTTCAAAAGGATTCACCGCATGACCCTGCTGACCGTACCCATCATCGATCTCGCGCCCTACTTCGAGGGCACCGAACAAGGCCGCGCCGAGGTTGCCCGCAAGGTCGACGAGGCCTCGCGCAGCATCGGCTTTCTGGTCATCACGCACCACGGCATCTCGCCTGAACTGATCGCGCGCGTGTCCGATCTCTCGCGCAAGTTCTTCGCATTGCCGCTGGCCGACAAGCGCCGCGTCGACCGGCCACGCGAGGATGCCGTGCGCGGCTACAGCGCGGTCGGCGAAGAGGGGCTGTCGTACAGCCTCGAAGAAGCGACGCCCGGCGACTTGAAGGAATCGTTCTCGGTAGGCCCCTCGAACGTGCCCAATGACGAGTACCACCGCGGCAGCGCGGCCGGCCCGCATTTCGAGCCGAACAGCTGGCCCGACATCCGGGGCTTTCGCGAGGCGTACGAGGAATACTTCGAGGCGATGAGCGAACTCTCGCGCTCGTTGATGCGCATCTTCGCGCTGGGCTTGAAGCTCCCCGAACATTTCTTCGACGACAAGATCGACGAGCACATCAGCATGTTCCGCGTGCTGAGCTATCCGCCGCAAAAGGAAGCCCCGTTGCCGGGCCAACTGCGCGCCGGTGCCCACAGCGACTACGGCAGCCTCACAGTGGTCCTGCCCGATGACAAGGGACTGCAGGTGCTCAACAAGGCCGGCCAGTGGGTCGACGTGCCGCAGATCGAAGGCGGCCTTGTCGTCAACATCGCCGACTTGATGATGCAGTGGACCAACGACCAGTGGGTGTCGACCATGCACCGCGTGGTCAACCCGCCGTTCGAGGCCGCCAGCACCAATCGCCGACAGTCGCTGGTGTTCTTTCACCAGCCCAATTACGACGCGATGGTCGAGTGTTTGCCGAGCTGCCTCGCACCGGGCGAAAAGCCGAAGTACGCACCCATCTCGTCAGGCGATCACCTGATGTCGAAGTTCGTGAAGCAGACGACCTTCGGCGGCACCAAGGTCGCGGCTTAGCCATGGCCTCGTGGCGCTTGATCTCCCTCTTGCTGCTGCTCGATTCGGGGCGGGACCACGCCGACGGCGTACTCCCCTCCGCGAATGTCCCCCGGCCTTCGGCCTCCTCCTTTATTTCGCTGCGGGGAGCACACCATCGACGTGATCCTTGTTCAGAGCGGTCGTTGATCGGTGCCACACCACGGGCTTGTCCACGTGCGCAGAGCATCGGGTGCTTCCCGCAGCGAAATAAAGGAGGAGCCGAAGGCGGAGGACATTCGCGGAGGGAAGTACCCGGTGGCCTGCGCACGCGCCCCGGCCGGCAGCAGCGTCCGAAACA
>JAQGMP010000521.1 GCA_028292285.1 Variovorax sp.
CGAAAGACGCGCCGCCGACCGCGAAGCTGCTGCGCTTCGAAGACGACGCGGCGCCGATCCAGGCCCTGCTGTCGGAGCAGGTCGATGCGATCGGCAGCACCAACCTGGTCGCGCTGGTTCTGGCCCGGTCGCCGGCGGGTTCGAAGTTCGAGCAAAAGTTCAGCTTCACGCGGCAGTACAACGGCGTCGCGACCCGGCTCGATCAGCCTGCGATCAACACGTGGCTCAACGCCTTCATCGATCACAACCTGGCCAACGGCAAGCTCGATGCGATCAACGTGAAGTGGACCGGCGCCAAGCTGCCGGCTTTTCCGTCGGAGCTTGCCGGAGTGCCATTCGAAGCCAAATGAACAGCCCGTGGCGGTCGGCCTGATCAGCTTGATCAGCTTGCCGCGCCGGCCTTCAGCGTCTTGCTCAGGAAGCTCACGACCGCGGCGTTGAAGCTCGCGTGAAACGCCGCCCGGTCGAAGCCGGTGGCGCTCGCGCAAATGGTCGGCGCGATCGAAGTCAGCGCGCTGCTGCACGGCACCAGAAAGTCGTAATGACCGGCGTTCGGAACGACGTGATATTCAGGCGCTTGCGGTGCCTGCGGCAGCGCGAGCCGCACGGCTTCGGCATAGCGCGGGTGCGGAAGAACGGCATCGTCTTCGGCGCGCCAAAGCTGCACGGGCACCTTGACGTTCTTGAGGCCATCCGGGGCGAACGCGAACCCGAGCGCGGGGGCCGCCACCACCGCGGCCTTGATGCGAGGGTCGGCCGCACGGGCGACGGCGGACGTGGCCGGCGCAGTGACATTGCCGCTGCCGCCGACACTTCCCCGCTTGGCGATGAGCTGGCAAGCAAAGTCGCCCGGGTACTGGCGGCACATCGGCCCGATCGTCGAAAAATCAGGAATGCCGCCGATGCTCGCCAGCGTGGTGAAGGCGCCCGACGAAAAGCCGAACATGCCGATGCGCGACGCATCGATGTTGCCGCGGCCATCCCAGGTCGACAGCATGTGGTCGATCACCCGGCTGATTTGACGCGGCCGGTCCATCACGTCGGTGGCGCGGCTCTGGTCCTTGTAGTTGTCGCCCGTGTGCGTCACGGCCGCCACGACGAAGCCGGCGTCGGCCAGCGCAATGGCCGTGTCGTAGTGCCCGAGGAACGAGCCGCCGTTGCCATGCGACATCACCACCAGCGGCAGCGCCTTGCCTTGCACCGGGCCGTTCACTGGGCCATTCACCGCGACGCTCATCGTCGTCGGCCCCATCGTCACCGGCTGGGCCGTGGCCTGGCTCGGATACCAGATGCCGATTTCCAGCGACTGGCCATCGGGGTCGGCAGCAAAGCCGTGCTGGAAGCCGGCCGCGTTCGCACAGGTGCCGGTGAAGGCAAGGGCGAGGATGCCAACGACGGCAAGTAGTTTGGATGTGAGCGTTTTCATGGGGTGATGGGCTTCGGTGGAGACGACGTCGGCGATTGTCTGGACTGCCTTGCAGGCGGTCGCGTGCCATGCGACGAAGTGCGGATTCGATTCGCCAAGCGTCCGTTGGCGACCGCGGGAGGCACCCGCTGCGGAGCCCAAGCCATTAGCATCGCGCAGGATTCCCCGCCCAAATCCGTTCCGCCGCTACAGACTGGAAGGTGTTGCCATGCAACCTGCGCCGATGTCACCCATTCGCACCTGGTCCACCGACGACGCGTCGCCGGGGCAGCGGCTCGGCTACTGGGTCGACTCCATCTGCGAAGGCTTTCTGGAGATGTCGGTACAAAGCCAGCGCCGGGTCGACTTCAGCGGCCGCCTGGTGTCCGCACCGTGCGGGCCGATCGGCGTGAACCGCGTTTACGGCAGCGCGCAAGACGTCTACCGCACGCCCGGCGCCATCGCGCGCAGCAAAGACAACTACTTCTATCTGCTGGGCAAGACCGACCTGCCATGGACCGCCGTGCAAGCCGGCCGTTCGGTGCCGATGCAACCGAACGATCTGGTGCTCATCGATTCGCGGCGCTGCTATGAATTCCACTTTCCGGTGACGGCCGACTCCATCTCGCTGCAGTTGCCGCCCGAATGGCTGCGGTCGTGGCTGGTCGACCCCGCCGATCAGGTGGCGCGCCGCATCGATGGGCAATCGGGTTGGGGCTCGACCCTGAGCAGTTTCGTGCGGCAGCTGTCGCCTGAAGCGACGGTGGCATCGCCCTTGCCCACTGCGTTGCTGAGCGATCAACTCGGCGTGTTGCTGGGCTTGGCGACTGGCGCCGCGGCAACGACGAAAACGACGCGTGAAGGTGGCGCTGCCGAGTCGCTTCACGCGCGCATCGTCGATGCGATTCGACAGCGGCAGGCGGAGCCGGGTCTGACTGCAAGTGACCTCGCCGCGCAGCTTGCGATGTCTCCGCGCACGGTGCATCGCGCCATGGCGAATCGCGGCATGACGTTCGCGCAGCAGCTGATGGCCTGCCGCATGTCCGCGGCCCGTCGCATGCTGGACGACTCGCGCTTCGACCGGCTTTCGCTCGCCGAGATCGGGCGCCGTGTCGGCCTGGCGGATGCCTCGCACTTCACGCGACTGTGCCGCAGACACTTGGGCATGACGCCCGCTGCGTTGCGACTCAACAGCCGCTGACGCGATGCGGCCAGCGCGCTGGCGCTGAGCGGCCATCCGGCGCCAGCGGCGCGCCCTACATTGCTCTCTTCAACATCAACCGTTTGGAGCAGCAGCGATGTCCGATACCTACGTTCTCGTCCATGGCGCCTGGCACACCGGCGCCGAACTCGAAGCCGTCGCCGACGTGGTGCGCGCGGCCGGCCACACGGTGCACTGCCCCACGCTCACCGGCAACCGGCCGGGCGACGACCGCAGCCGCATCGGCTTGCAAGACGCCACCGACTCGCTCGAAGCCTTCCTGGTTTCCAACGACCTGAAGGACGTGCGGCTGGTCGGCCACAGCTACGGCGGCATGGTGA
>JAQGMP010000621.1 GCA_028292285.1 Variovorax sp.
ACACGCCCCGGACGTTTGGCACTACACGGCCTCACCCGTGCCGAGGGCGCTGGGTGGTCCCCGCAGCGAAGTAAAGGAGGAGGCGAAGCCGGGGGACATGAGCGGAGGGGACTACCCAGTGGCCTCGGCACGAGCCAACGATTGCACCCGAATCCAGATCCGGAGCAACTGACATGACCACCTACCGCGACCACCCGGAAGCCATTGCAGCGCTCGTCCAAGAAGACCGAGTCCACCGCGACCTCTACCTGAGCGAAGAGTTGTTCGCACTGGAGCAAGAGCAACTGTTCGCGAACACATGGCTCTACGCAGGACACACGAGCCAGGTGCCGAACGCGGGTGACTACTGGGCCCTCGAACTCGCTGGCAAGCCGGTGATGCTCGTGCGCCAACCCGATGGCCGCGTTCGTGTGTTCTACAACCGCTGCGCCCACAAAGGCAGTCGCCTCGTCACGGACGAACACGGCAACACCGGCAAATTCTTTCGCTGCCCTTATCACGCGTGGACCTACAAGCTCGACGGTGCGCCGCTCGGCATGCCGCTCAAGAGCGGCTACGAAGGCACGCGCTTGAGCGCGTGCGAATCGGGCCAGGGCCTGGTCGAAGTCAAGAACACCGTGGTCTACCGCGATTTCGTCTTCGTGCGCATGGCCGAGGAGGGCATCGACTTCGACAGCTACTTCGGCGACGTCAAGCAGGCCATCGACAACATGGTCGACCGCTCGCCCGAGGGCAAGCTGACGGTCGGCGGCGGCGTGTTGCGAAGCATCATCCATTGCAACTGGAAGATGTACCTGGAGAACATCAACGACACGGTGCACCCGATGTCGACGCACGAGTCGGCCACGCAGGCTGCAAAGGCGGTGTGGGCAACGCACGATGCCGACGAACCCAAGCCGATGGCCATGGAGCAGATCCTGCCTTTCGGCGCCGGCTACGACTTCTTCGACAAGATGGGCGGGCGCGTGTTCGCCAACGGCCACAGCATTCTGGGCGTCAACTTCAGCATTCACTCGGGCTATGCGCAGCTGCCCGAGTACGAAGCTGCAATGCGCGCGGCGCATGGGGAGCAGCGGGCGGCCGACATCCTGGAGCGGTCGCCGCAGAACTCGGTTTTCTATCCGAGCTTGTCGGTCAAGGGCTCGCCGCAGGCCATCCGCGTGATCCGTCCACTGGCCGCCAACCGCACGCTGATCGAGGCGTGGAGCTTTCGTGCCGCGGGCGCGCCGGAAGTACTGTTCCAGCGTGCGATGACCTATAACCGGCTCGTGTTCTCGCCCATGTCCGTGGTCGCGCACGACGACGTGCACCTGTTCGAAAGCATGCAGCGCGGTCTCGCGGCCAACGGCAACGACTGGGTCAGCCTGCACCGCAACTTCGATGCGGCCGAAATCGGGCAGGGCACCGTCACGACCAACGGCACCAACGAGCTGCTGATGCGCAACCAGTTCCGCGCGTGGGCTCGCTACATGGCACGGGCTGCCGTCTCGGCAACGACCGCCTGACTCGTCTTTTCACTTTCTTTCATTCATTCATCAAACCTGCGAGGAGCTACGACATGAAGCACTTGATCCCGACCCTGACGCGCGGCGCGCTCACAGCGGCACTGGCCGTCGGCTTTGCGATGACCGCACTGGCGGCCGACCTCAAGGTCGGACTCAGCACCTCGCTGTCCGGCCCCAACTCTTCCATCGGCATTCCTTATGCCAAGGGCATGCAGGCTGCGCTGGCCTACAAGAGCGAGCTCAACGGCGTGAAGATCCAGCTGATCGTGCTCGACGACGGCTCCGACCCGACCGCGTCGGGGCGCAATGCGCGCAAGCTGGTGGAAGAAGAAAAGGTCGACGTGCTGATGGGCACCTCGGGCGCACCGTCGGCCGTCGCCATCGCCCAGGTCGGCCGCGAGAGCAAGACACCGATGATCGCGCTGACGCCGATCTCGTGGGATCCGATCGAAAACCCGTGGGCCGTGACGGTGGCGCAGCCGACCCAGTTGATGGTCGACGCGGTGGTCGAACGCATGAAGCGCAACGGCGTCAAGACGGTCGGCTACATCGGCTTTTCCGACGTCTGGGGCGACCTGGTCTACGACGCATTGATGAAAGCCGCACCCGCCGCCGGCATCAAGGTGATGAGCAACGAGCGCTATGCGCGCGGCGACTCGTCGGTGACCGGGCAGATCCTGAAGATCGTCGCAATGCGTCCCGACGCGGTGATGACCGGCGGTGCCGGCACCCCCGGCGCGCTGCCGTATCTGGCACTGGCCGAGCGCGGCTTCAAGGGCGGCGTGTACGGCCAGCACGGCCTCATCAACCCCGACTTCGTGCGCGTCGCCGGTGCCTCGGCACAAGGCTCGCTCATGCCGACCGGTCCGGTGATCGTGGCCGAGCAGTTGCCCGACAGCAATCCGACCAAGAAGATCGCGCTCGACTTCCGCGCGGTCTACCAGAAGGTCAACAACGCGCCGACCACCGATGCCTTCTCGGCCTACGCTTTCGACGCCTGGCTGGTGTTCCTCGACGCGGCCGCGCGCGCCATGCCCAAGGCTGCGCCGGGCACGCCGGAATTCCGTCTGGCGCTGCGCGACGCGATCCTCAGCAGCAAGGAAATCGTCGGCACGCACGGTGTCTACAACTTCAAGCCCGGTGCGTTGTACGGCGTGGACGAACGCGCCCGCGTGATCGTCAAGCTCGACAACGGCCAGTGGAAGCTCGCCCCTTGAGCAGGCGCGGCGATCCGGCACACGCCCAGAGAATGCACATGCAAGGGATGACCCGATGACCTGGGACGTCGCGCTCATCCTGGCGATGGACGGGCTGGCCAACGGCTCGGTCTACCTGCTCGCGGGGCTGGGCCTCGTGCTGATCTTTTCGGTCACGCGCGTGGTCTTCGTGCCCTTCGGCGACGTGACCGCTTTCGCGGCGCTCACGCTCGCCGCCTTCCAGACCGGCCGCGTGCCGCCGACCATCGGCCTCGTCGTCGTGCTGGCCGCGCTGGCGACCATCACCGAACTCGGCAGCCTGTGGCGCCGCGGTGAAGTGGCGCGCATGCCCAGGGCGCTGCTGGCCTGGGGCCTGCTGCCGCTCTTGCCTTGCCTGCTCGCGTGGCTGGCGGCGAGGCCGGGCATGCCGGCGCTGGTGCAGATCGCTGCGACGCTGCTGCTCATCGTGCCGATCACGCCGCTGCTGGCGCGCGTGGTGTACCAGCCGATCGCCGACGCGTCGGTGCTGGTGCTGCTCATCGTGTCGCTCGCGTTGCACTTCCTGCTGTCGGGACTCGGCCTCTTGTTTTTCGGCCCCGAAGGTTCGCGCACCGAGCCGCTGGCCAGCGGTGTGTTCTCGCTGGGCGACAGCTTCGTGGTGAGCGGCCAGGTGCTGCTGATGGTGGGCTCCGCCATCGTGCTGAGCGGCCTGTTCTTTCTGGTGTTCGAACGCACCGTCGCCGGCAAGGCGCTGCGTGCCACCGCGGTGAACCGCGTCGGCGCGCGGCTGGTCGGCATCCGCCCGGCGCGTACCGCCCTCATGGCCTACGGCAGCGCGTCCCTGCTGGCCGGGCTCATCGGCATCCTGATCGGCCCGGTGACCACCATGTACTACGACTCGGGCTTCATCATCGGCCTGAAGGCCTTCGTCGCCGCGATCATCGGCGGGCTGGTGAGCTACCCGATCACGGCAATGGGCGCGCTGGCCGTCGGCCTGGTCGAAAGCTACGCTTCCTTCTGGAGCGGCGCATTGAAAGACGTGATCGTGTTCAGCCTCCTGATCCCCGTGCTGATGCTGCGCTCCTACCTGTCGCGCCATCAGGAAGAAGAGCAGGAAGAGGTGGACGAATGACGCCGCGCAATCGCATGATCATGACGACGGCC
>JAQGMP010000545.1 GCA_028292285.1 Variovorax sp.
CGCCACCGCGCGCGCCTCGTCGACATACGGCATGCCGCCCTGCACGCGCGTGTAGTGGACCATCAGGTTGGCGACGCCGTGCCGCACCGAGCGCGCGAACGATGTAGCGGCGCAAAGGTACGGGTCGACACCCGGCGCCACCCCGAGAAAGGGCAGCCAGCTTTCGAGCGGCTGGCCGAAGGCACCCAGCGTCGCGCTGCGAAAGGTGCGTGCATGGTCGTGCGCGTTGGCGAGCGCGGGCAATGCGAGCAGGCGGCGTGGCTTCGTCGATGCCTTCGCCGAAGCCGCCACACTCGCCACATCCGATATTGGAGCCGCGTCGCGCGCACCGATCGATACGACGCGCCCGTTGGACACGACCATTCGCACGTCGGCCTGCGCAGGCGCCGCGCCGGGGTCGGCCAGCAGCCAGGCGCAGTCGAAGCTCCGATCGGCCGTCATCGTTTCAGGTGTTTCAGCTGTCGTCATGTCACTGCGAATCTACGGCCCGCCAATGCTGGCAGAAGCACGGGTCGAAAGTCATGCCATCGCCATGTCGGTCTTGCGCTGCGACCAGCCGGTCATGCGCTGCTCGACCATCGACGACAGCGCATACAGCGCCACTCCCATCGCGGCCAGCAAAAAGAGCCCGGCGAACACCATCGGTACATCGAAGTTGCCGCTGGCGATCATCATCACCGTGCCGATGCCCTTGTTTGACGCGACCGTTTCGGCCAGCACGGTGCCGACGAACGACAACGTGATCGCGATCTTGAGCGAGGCAAAAAGGTACGGCATGGCGCGCGGCAAGCCGACGTTCCACAGGATGTCGATCTTTCGGGCGCCCAGTACCTTGAGCACGTCTTCCAGTTCGGGTTCGGTGCTCGCGAGCCCGGTCGCCACGTTGACCACCACCGGAAAGATGCTGATCACCATCGACGTCAGGATGGCCGGCACCGTGCCCGCGCCGAACCACACGACGAAGAGCGGCACCACCGCGACCTTCGGGATGCTGGAGAAGCCGACCAGCAGCGGATACGTCACGTCGTAGGCCAGCTTCGACGAGCCGATCGCGACGCCGATGAGCACGCCCGCCCCCACGCCCAACACGAAACCGACGAAGGTGGTGTAGAGCGTTTGCAGCGCATGCGGCCACAGCAACGGCATCTTCTCGATCAGCACCTTCGCGATCTGGCTCGGCCGCGGCAAGATCAGGTCGGACACGTTGAACGCCAGGCAAACGATTTCCCAGAGCACGAAAAAGCCGACGAAGGCGCCCATGGACAGCATCCGCTGGCGGGTCAAGGGCGATAAAGCACTCATGTCGCCACCTCTTCGACTTTGGCAACGACCGCGGTCGCCGTCGCCGTCGCAGCCGTACCGGGCGGCGTCGCATCGCCATCGCGCCGCGCATCGGCGATGCGCATGCGCAACTGCTGCACCAGCAGCGCGAACTCGGGCGAGTAGCTGCTTTCGAGCGTGCGTGGCCGCGCGAAGCCGACGTCGCGCGTCTCCAGGATGCGGCCCGGCCGCGAGCTCATCACGCAGATGCGGTTGGCCAGATAGGCCGACTCGCGCAGGTCGTGCGTCACCAGCAACACGGTCGGGCGCCGGTCCATCCAGAGCTGCTGCATGATGTCCCACAGCTCTTCGCGGGTGAACTGGTCGAGCGCGCCGAAGGGCTCGTCGAGCAACAGCAACTCGGGGTCGTGGATCAGCGCACGACAGAGCGATGCCCGCTGCAGCATGCCGCCTGACAACTGCCACGGCCGCTTGTCGCCGAAGCCCTTGAGGCCGACCTGCGCCAGCAGCGCTTCGACGCGCTCGGTGTATTCGCCGCGCTTTTTCCTGGCCCAGTGCTGGCGAAACGGTTCGACGATCTTCAGCGGGATCATCACGTTCTCGCGGATCGTCAGCCACGGCAGCATGGTCGGGTTTTGAAACGCCAGGCCGATGCGCAACCGCGGCGCCGACGACGCATGCGCGCCCGGCGCCTTGGTCCCGATCGCGCCGACCTCGCGCCCGCCCGCGATCACCACGCCGCTGCTCGGCCGCAGCAGGCCCGCGACCAGCTTCAGGATGGTCGACTTGCCGCAGCCGCTCGGGCCCACCAGCGCAACGAAGTCGCCTTCGTCGATGCCCAGCGTGGTGTGGTCCAGCGCGATGGTTCCCGCGCCATAGCGCAGCATCACGTCGGACAGTTGAATGAACGCGTTGCTCATGGATGCTTTCAGGAAGGGACCGCAAAGATCGCGGCGACCGGACCGCCGCCGGGTGGACCCTGATGCTCGGCACCGCCGGAGACGTACAGCGCGGTGTGGCCGACGACCGAGGCCAGCACGCCGCCGACCGCCGCGCGGGCGTGTCGCGTCGCGTTGATGTCGGAGTCGTTCAACATCGTGTGGCGGGCACCGCGCACCAGGCCGCTCGGCGCGGCTTCGGCCTTGGCAAGCAGGTTGACGAGCCGTGTGGCGATCGCATCGGCATCGCGATCGGGGTCGAGCCCGAAAGCGTCGCGCAGCATGCGGCGCACGCTCGCGGCGTCGACCACGTCCTGCATCACCGTGTGCGCGATGCGAAAGCGCGATGCACTGCCGGCCGCTTCGCCGAGCACGATGACGACGTTGCCTTCGAGCTCGATGCCGGCCGATGCCGATGCGCACGCCGAATACACCGCGCTGTCGTGCAGGATCGTCGCCTCGTCGATCTCCGCGAACTCGCCGAGCGCGAGCCCGACGCCGAGTGCCGATGCGCCCCGCGACCAGCCCATCGATTCGTAGGTGTCGCGCGTGACGGTGGCGGCACCGCGCTGCTGCGCCGCGAGCACCTTGGCGGAGGTGAGCAGCGGGCACTTGACCTGCACGAAATGCACGTCGGCCGCATCGCCGATGCCGGCATCGCGCATCGCGGCCTTCACTGCTTCCGCGGTGGAGTCGACCTGCGCCATACGGCCGATCTCTTCGGGTGCGAAGCCTCTCGTTTGGGCCGTGCCGATCACCAGGCGCTTCTCGCCCGAGCCGTGCGCAGCATCGCCGACGTCGACAAGGCCGCGCGTGAACACCGTGAAGTGCGGCGACAGCACGCCCTCGGTGCCGCCCGACATTACCAGCGCCACGCGGTCGTGGACCTGCGCCGCCGTGCAGCCGAGGTGCGGAGCGAGGAAGTGGCACCAGGCGGTCGCCGCGAAGTCGCGCGTGAAGTCGTTGACGCAGCCGTTGCCTTCGGTCTTGCCCATCACCGCGACGATCTGCGCGGGGTCGAGCCGGCCCGCATCGATCAGTGCCTGCACGCCCGACAGGTCGGCAGGCCCGCTGCACGCCACGCGGAACACGTCGACCTTCTGCGCTTGGCCGGTGCGCGCGGCAGCGTTCACAGCGCGTCCACCAGCGGCACCGCGTTGAGCGGAATGCCCGCCGGCGCATCGCCGATGGCACTCATGTAGTGCTCCATGTTGCGCGGCTTGGGCGTCGGCATTCTCTGGATGCCCTTGACCGAGCGGCCCCAGCCGACCGCGTCGGTCACGAGCCTGCCGTCGTGCATCACGAAGCGCCCGCGCAGCAGCGTGTGCAGCGGGTAGCCCTGCACCGCGCGGCCGTTCCACGGCGAGATCTTGCTGATGCTCTGCAGCTTGTTTTGCGACAGCGTGCCGGCGCGCGCCATGTCGACGATGGCGATGTCGGCATGCGCACCGGGCGCGATCACGCCCTTGGTGCCGTACAAGCCCCAGGCCTTGGCGGGAGCCACTGCGCTCCACTTGACGTAGTCCATCAAGGTGGCGCGCCCGCGGTTCACTTCGGTCAGCATCAACGGCATCTGCGTCTCGACGCCGGGAAAGCCGCAATCGCATTCCCAGATGTTGGCGCGCGTCTTTTCTTCGGGCGTGTGCGGCGCGTGGTCGGTCGCGATCATGTCGAGCGTGCCGTCCATCAACGCATCCCACAGCGGCTGGTTGTGGCGCGCCTCGCGGATCGGCGGATTCACCCGCATGACGCCACCGAGCTTGAGCATGTGGTCGGTATTGAGCAGCAGATACTGCGGGCAGGTTTCGGCCGTGACGTCGACACCGCGGCGCTTGAACTCGCGCAGCAGGTAGAGCGAATCGGCCGCGCTGTGGTGCGCGATGTGCACGCGCGCGCCAGTCCATTCGGCCAGCGTG
>JAQGMP010000622.1 GCA_028292285.1 Variovorax sp.
TTGAAGGCTTCGGTCGGGAAGCCCAGGTGGGCGATGAGCGTGGTCTTGCCGGAAATCATGGTGAACGTTCTGAAGGGGTCGGTGCGCGTCAGCGCAGGAAAGAAAGATGCGCTTTGCGTGGGATGTCGATAGGCGCGGGCTCGGTCGTGATCTCGAGCACCGTCGGCTCCGTCGATTGACCCGCCTCCGAGGGTTCGAACCGCGGCCAGTGCGGCAGTCCCTGGTTGTCTCCTTTGCCGTTCGGGTTGCCGGTCTTCGCGAAGTTGGCCCACCAGCCCTGCATCAACGCGGTGATACGGTCGTCGTCGGCGCCCCAATCGCGATCCAGTACGCTCGTGGTGCCGAAGACGTACGGGTATTCGGAGCTGTGGAAAACGCCCAGCATCGCAGCCGGATCGCCGTCGCCGGACTCCCGATAGCGCTGCCCTTTTTTGAACGGCTGCAACTGCGCGAAGTGATAGGCCCAGGTCGGTGCGATGGCAGCCTGCGCGCTCGCCGCGGCGACCACGCCGCCACCGAACAAACTGTCGCCGAAGAGCGCCCGGCTCGATGTCACTGCTTCGGCATCGCTGGTGTTGGGGTACAGCTGCTCGGCCTCCGCGGCGCGCTCGCCGAAGCGCTTTTTCAGATGCGTTTTGAACGACGCGGCCGACGACGCAGCCGGAAAGGTCGAGCCCTCGTCACGCGTCCAGCCGGTGAGGAACGGCACACGCTGCTGTTCGCCTGCCGCGAAGGTTTCAGCCAGCGGCGTTTGCAGGAACTTGCCATCGACAATCGGCATGAAGCGGTGCGATTGCGCGAGGTAGCGCTGCATCAAATCGTCGGCGCTGGCGGCGCGCAGCGTCGCGATCGCATCGGCTTCAGTGCCGCCCGCGAAATCGACGCCTTGCGCTTCGCCGGTCGCCAGGCTCGGTGTCGGATTAAGGCCGAAGCTCTGCGCGATTGCATGCTTGAAAAGGCCGCGTGCCTGCGGCGCCGCCATCAACGCGATCACGCCGTGCGCGCCGGCCGACTGACCGAATACGGTGACACGCGCCGGGTCGCCGCCGAACGCTGCGATGTTGCGCTGCACCCAGCGCAATGCGGCCGCCATGTCGAGCAGCCCGTAGTTGCCCGACGCGCCATCGGCCTCGGCGCTCAGGGCCGGATGCGCCATGAAGCCGAAGGGTCCGAGCCGGTAGTTGAAGGTGACCAGCACCACGCCCTGCCGGGCCAGATCGCCGCGCACGAACACCGGGTTCGACGCCGCGCCCTGTTGGAAGGCGCCGCCGTGGATCCACACCATGACGGGGAGCGGCTCATTGGTTTGTTCGGCCGGTTCGTGCGGCGCCCACACATTGATGTAGAGGCAGTCTTCGCTCATCGGCTGCACGCCGGAATATTCGGCGTAGACCGAATCGGACGGACGGCCGGGCTGCGTGCACTGCGGCGAAAAGCGGTCGGCGCGGCGCACGCCGCCCCAAGCCGCAACCGGTGCCGGCGCGCGCCAGCGAAGATCGCCGACCGGCGGCGCGGCGAACGGAACGCCGCGCCACGCGCAGAGGCCGGTGGCCGCGTCGCGCACGCCTTCGAGCAGGCCGCTCTCAATGCGCACCGGCGCGAGCTCGACAATCGTCGACATCACGCGTACATCCTGTCCGTCTTCTTCTTGCCGAGCTCATGCATCGGCACTTTGTACGTCTCCGGTGCGGTGAAGATCGAGATCGCCGCAATGACCGAAGCCACGCTCACCAGGCCCGCCACCGGCATCCAGCCGTTGATGCCCTCGCCCATGATGGCCGCGCTGATGGTCGGTGCGAAGCCACCGAGCGCAAAGCCGATCTGCGTGCCGATCGCCATGCCCGACAGTCGGACACGCGTGTCGAACATCTCGCCGTAGAGCGAAGGCCAGATGGCGTTGGCGGCGCTGTAGACGATGCCCGATGTGAGCAGGCCGAACAGGAAGATGAGCGTCAGGTCGCCGCGGCTGATGGCCCACAACGTCGGCCAGATGAGCACGGCGCAACCGAGCGCGCCGAAGATAAAGACCGGGCGGCGGCCGACCTTGTCCGACAGCATCGCCCACAGCGGAATAGCGGCCAGCGCGACGATGTTGCTGCACACCAGCAGCGTCAGCATGGTGGTGCGCGGAATGTGCACGGTGTTGACCGCATACGAGAGCACGAAGATGCCGAAGATGGTGCTGGTCACCGACACCAGCGCGCCGAAAACGACGCGCAGCACGGCCGGCGTGTGATCGCGGAACAGCACCGCGGCGGGCAGCTCGACGGTCGCGTTCGCGTCGGCTTCTTCCTTGAAAGCCGGCGTTTCCGGCAGCGTGCGGCGCACCCAGAAACCGACCGCCACCACGATCGCGCTCAGGAAGAACGGCACGCGCCAACCCCACGACAGCAGCTGGTCTTCGGGCAGCGAGGCGATCGGCAGAAAGACGACGGTCGCGAGGATGAAGCCCATCTGCGTGCCGCTCAGTGTGAAGCTGGTAAAGAACGCGCGGCGATCGGCCGGCGCGTGCTCGAGCGTCATCGAATTGGCGCCGGCTTGCTCGCCCGCGGCCGACAGTCCCTGCAGCAGGCGCAGCACGACCAGCATGATCGGCGAAGCGATGCCGACCTGCCCGTAGGTGGGCAGCGCACCGATCAAAAACGTCGAGATCCCCATCAGCAGCAGCGTGAAGGTCAGCACCTTCTTGCGGCCGAACTTGTCGCCGATATGGCCCATGAAGAACGCGCCGATCGGCCGTGTGATGTAGCCGACGCCGAAGGTCGCAAAGGCCGCGACCGTGGCCAGCTTGGGATCGATCGACGGAAAGAAAATCTTGCCGAACACCAGCGCCGCCGCGGTGCCGTAGATGAAGAAGTCGTAGTACTCGACGGCGCTGCCGATCCAGCTTGCGAAGGCGGCTTTTCTGGGCGTCTTGACGCCTTCCGGCTCCTTCGTATCTTCGAACGATCGAACGTCATTCATTGTGATGGCCATGGTTTGTCTCTATGGTTGGTGGGAAAAAGGATCAGCGTGGTTCACGCTGTAACGCAGCGGGCTCGTGATCTCGTCGGCCATCGCTGCCGGATAGACCAGTTCGCGCAAGAAGTCGGCATCGTCGCGCAGCGCTGCGGCCGCGTCGGCGTAGCCGAAGTAATCCAGGTAGTGCGGCATCTGCTGCACCAGCATTTCGAAGCCGGCTTGCGCATGCAGGCCACGTGCTCGCGCGGCGCGCACCAGAGGCGTCGGCTGACCGCGCAGCAGGATGTCGAACAGCGCGGCGTGGCCCTCCATGCGCGCGACGTCGAGTGGCAGCGCATCGCCTTCGTTCAGCCCGAGCGGCGTTGCGTTGATAACGAGGTCGTAGCCTGCCGGATCGCTGCTATGGAGCGCCACCACCGTCGCGTCGAAAAACGAATCGAGCTTGACGGCGACGCCGGCTGCCTTGCCTGCCACGATGTCGTGCAGCGCGATGTGCTCCGCGCCGTTCACCGTGCCGCCTTCGG
>JAQGMP010000692.1 GCA_028292285.1 Variovorax sp.
TGCGCCGCCTGAAAAAGCGCGGTGCGCAGTTCGAGCCGCAGGTCGGGCGTCACGTTGTTCAGGAGATTCGCCGATGGCGCGCCACCTCCATGCTCCATGTAGCGCCCGGCCGTGGGCGAGAGATGAAGGATGTCGTGCTGGCTGTCGATCAGCACGCTGGCCGGCGAGATCGACTGGATGGCCTGAAGGTGCATCTCCGCAGCAGGCTGTCGTCTCTGCCCGTGCTGGATTTCCACCACGTTTCGCTCCAGCGCGGAGGACAAGACGTTGCGATGGCGCGTCGGCGGGGTCACAAGACGCGGGCGCGCTGAAGTGCTTGCTTCGGCCCGATAGATGCGGTTCTTCTTGTCGACCGGGGTGAATCTCGCGCCCGCGGGGTCCGCGGATTCAGAGGCGCCCAGGAAAAGATATCCGCCTGGCTTGAGGGCGTAGTGGAACATCTCCAGCACGCTCGCCTGCGCGCTCGAATCCAGGTAGATCAGCAGGTTGCGGCAGCAGATCAGATCGAGCCTGGAGAACGGTGGGTCGCGCAGCAGGTTGTGGGCTGCAAAGAGCACCTGCTCGCGCACGCCCGGCTGGATGCGATATTGATCCTGTTCCTTCACGAAGAACTCGCGCAAGCGCTCGGGAGAGACATCTGCAGCAATACCACCGGGGTATACGCCTCGGCGCGCGGTCGCCAGGGCGCGCTCGTCGATGTCGGTGGCGAAGATCTGCATGTCAGACGGGCGTCCCCGCGCCGCGGCAGCTTCCCGCATCAACATCGACAACGAATAGCTTTCTTCGCCCGTCGCGCATCCGGCCACCCAGATGCGCGCCTGATCGTCTTCCGCGCGGTTGCCCACCACGTCTGGCAGGACGTCCCGCGCCAGCGCTTCGAAGGCCTGTGGATCGCGAAAGAAGTTGGTGACGCTGATGAGCATGTCCTGCAGCAACGGCATCGCTTCTCCGGGATGCCCCCGCAGGTAATCGCGGTAGCTCGCCAGGTTCGTCAGCGCGTTGACCTGAAGCCGCCGCTCGATCCGGCGCAGCATGGTGCCGCGCTTGTAGTGACGAAAGTCGTGGTGTGTGTAGGAGCGCAGCAGCGCCATGATCTCCTGCAGCGCGAACTCGTTGCTTTCCGCCGATGCTAGTGCCGGGGTCGCTTGAACCAGCGGCCCGGAGATTTCCATGTCCCGCATCGGCAGCTCTATGCGCTGCGCGTTGGCCCAAAGGTCAACCAGGCACCGGCCCATGTCCGCCACGGGCAGAACAATGTCCACCAAGCCGGTAGCTATGGCCGCGCGTGGCATGTCGCCGTGTTCGGCTTCTTCCGGAGTCTGCGCCAGGGTGACACCGCCCTCGGCCTTGATGCGGCCCAAGCCCACGGCACCATCGCTTCCAGTGCCGGATAAAACGATGGCAAAGGCTTGATTCCGGTGCACCTGTGCCAATGTCCGGAAAAACACATCGATCGCCACGGCGGGCCCTATCGGGCGTTCCTTCGGGGCCATTTGCAGGTGGCCGTCGTTCATCAACAGGTCCGCGCGGGGTGCGATCACGTAGACGTGGTTGATCTCGATAGGCACCGAGGCGCTCACCTGCCTGACCGGCATGGAACTCGCCCGCTGCAGGATCTCGGCGGCGTTGCTCTCATGCACCGGGGACAGATGCAGGATCACCACGAAGGCCATGCCCGGGTTGGCCGGCATATTCTCGAAGAACTTCAACAGCGCCTGAAGCCCGCCCGCGGAGCCGCCGACGCCAACGACGGGAAACGTCAGATGACTGGGCGCCAGTCGGGCAATCATTTCTTCGTTAATTGCGGGGAAGGATGGGGATGACATCGATAGCGGGCGCAGAATAAATTGGCGGGTGTGAGTTTGTCTCGATCTTGCACCCTTGCGACTGGTGAACAGTGCAAAACCATGGTTGACGCCACGAAACGGGCGTTTCCGCTTACACCAAAAGGCCCAACCTCCTTGGAATCCGCAACATTGGCCGTAGCGCCGCAGCAGCCTGTTCCCGGTCTTGTCGTGATCGGTGCATCAGCCGGCGGGGTCCACGCGCTGATGACCCTGGTCTCCGGATTGCCCACAGCCTTCCCGTGGGCCATCCTTGTCGTGCTGCATGTCGGCAACCATCACAGCGTCCTGCCGGGACTGCTCGCATCGAGCGGGCCGCTTCCGGCGGCGCACGCACAAAACGAAGAGCGGATCCTGCCCGGTCGCATCTATGTCGCGCCGCCCGACCGCCACCTCATCGTCGAAGACGGCCACATCCAGGTGACCAAGGGCCCCAAGGAGCACTTCACCCGGCCGGCGATCGATCCCCTGTTTCTGTCTGCGGCGCTGGCCTATGGGACCTCGGTCGTGGGCGTCGTTCTGACCGGGACACTGGAAGACGGCACGGCCGGCCTTCAGGCGATCAAAGCCTGTGGAGGGATGGCCGTTGTGCAGGACCCCGAGGACGCCCAGGAGCCCGGAATGCCACGCAGCGCCCTGAGGTATGTGGCGGTCGACCACTGCGGACCGGTGGCTGAGCTGGCGGAGACATTGGTGAAGCTCACCTCATCTGCTCCGGTACCTGGCGCTGCGTGTCGACCGGAGCACCTGGCGCACGAGGACGCGCTGGCCCGGGCGCAAGGAGACCCTGTGGAACATCTGGCTGCCATCGCCCGCCCAAGTACCTTTGTCTGCCCGGACTGCAAGGGCGCGCTCTGGCAATACAAAGAAGGACAGCCCATCAGGTTTCGCTGCCACACGGGACATGCCTATCCGCTCAAGACGCTTCAGCTGGCTTTGGCGGAGACCGCGGACATGAGCATTTGGTCGGCCGTGCGCGCGCTGCAAGGGCAGGGCGTTCTGCTCGGA
>JAQGMP010000556.1 GCA_028292285.1 Variovorax sp.
GCGGACAGCGTGACGCCGGGCTCGCGATAATCGCCGCATGGCCATTCGCGAAATTCTGAAGATGGGCGATCCCCGGTTGCTGCGCATCGCGCAGCCGGTGGACGCATTCGATAGTGACGAGCTGCACCTGCTGGTGCGCGACATGTTCGAGACCATGCACTCGGTGAGCGGTGCCGGCCTGGCCGCACCGCAGATCGGCGTCGACCAGCAACTGGTGATCTTCGGCACCGACACCGTCAACCCACGCTATCCCGACGCGCCGATCGTGCCGCGCACGGTGCTGGTCAACCCCGTCATCACGCCGCTGGGCGATGAAGAAGAAGAGGGCTGGGAAGGCTGCCTGTCGGTGCCCGGCCTGCGCGGCGTGGTGCCGCGCTTTGCCCACATCCGATACACCGGTTTCGATCCGTACGGCGACCCGATCGACCGCACGGTGAGCGGCTTTCATGCGCGCGTCGTGCAGCACGAGGTCGACCATTTGCTCGGCAAGCTGTACCCGATGCGCGTGCGCGATTTCTCGCGCTTCGGCTTCACCGAAGTCCTGTTTCCAGGCCTCGATGCAAGCGAAGACGACTGAAGCAGCCGTCTAAAGCGAAGGCCTAATTGAAGCGGCCGGTGCGGCCACCCAGGCTGAAACCGCCCGCGCCCAGAAAGCCGAGGGCGATGGCGGCGCCGAGGAACATGCCCTGCAGTTCGAGTGCCCAGCCACCTTGCTTGTTCAAGGCGCCCAGGTCGCCGGTGTGCACCAGGTAGAACGCGAACAGCATGTTGATGGCGATGACCCATGCGGCAGGCCGCGTGAAGAAGCCGATGATGATCAGTGCCGGCGCGATGACCTCGCCGATGTAGACCGCATAGGCCAGCATCGCGGGCAAGCCGTGCGAGGCCAGCAGACCCGACACGAAGCCGACACCACCTTTCAGTTTCGAGATGCCGTGCAGCAAGATGAGGATGCCGAGGACGAGGCGCAGGATCAGTTTGCCGGTGTCGTCGCTTCTGGTCATTGGGTTTCTCCGTTATTCGAGGTTGAGGTCCGGGGATGTTAATGAACTGTGGGCCGCATCCTGCGTACACTGCCAAAAATCGTTTCAGCACTGAACCCAACACCATGAAAAGCAATCGCCCGACGTTCGTATCCGCTGCGGCCGCAGCCCTTTCCATCCTGGCGCTCGGCGCCTCGGTGTCGGCCTTTGCCGGCAAGACCCTCGATGCGGTCAAGCAGCGCGGCACCGTCAAGTGCGGCGTGACCAACGGGGTGGCCGGCTTCTCGGCGCCGGACACGCAGGGCAACTGGTCGGGACTGGACGTCGACGGCTGCCGCGCCATCGCGGCCGCGGTGCTGGGCGACGGCAAAAAAGTCGACTTCGTGCCGCTCAACTCGCAGCAGCGCTTCTCCGCCTTACAGGCCGGCGAGGTCGACATCCTGGCCCGCAACACGACCTGGAACCTGACACGCGATGCCTCGCTCGGCTTCAACTTCACGACCATCAACTACTACGACGGCCAGGGCTTTTTGGTGCCGAAGAAGATCAAGGTGACGAGCGCGAAGCAGCTCAAGGGCGCGACCATCTGCACACAGTCCGGCACTACCAACGAGAAGAACGTGTCGGACTGGTTCAAGGCGCAGAACATCCCGATCAAGACCGTCGTATTCGAGAGCTTCGAGGCCTCGTTCAAGGCCTTCTTCGCCGGCCGCTGCCAGGCCTTCACGACCGATGCGTCGGCGCTCGCCGGCCTGCGCAACAAAGAAGCGCCGAACGCCGACGACTACCTCATCCTGCCGGAGCTGATCTCCAAGGAACCGCTCGCGCCGCTGGTGCGCCGCGGTGACGACGAGTGGTTCGCCATCGCCAAGTGGGTGCCCAACGCGCTGATCGAGGCGGAGGAGGTCGGCATCACGCAGGCCAACATCGACACGCTCAAGGCCGACAGCAAAGACCCGGCGCAGCAGCGGCTGCTCGGCACCAGCGACGACCTGGGCAAGCTGCTCGGGCTCGACAAGGACTGGTCGTACCGCGCCATCAAGGCGGTCGGCAACTACGGTGAAATCTTCGAGCGCAACGTCGGTCCGAAGTCGGTGCTGAAGCTGCCGCGCGGCGTCAACAACCTGTGGAGCAAGGGCGGCCTGATGTACGCCCCACCGGTCCGGTGAAAGGGGCGGCTTCCGGCCGCTGGATCGCCTGGGTCGTTCAGGCGCTGCTGCTCGCCGCCATCGCGGGCGGTGCCGTCTGGCTGGTGCTGCATGCGTTGGGCGTGTTGCGCGCGCGGGGCGTGCAGTCGGGCTTCGACTTTCTGCTCGACCCGGCCGGCTTCGGCATCGGTGAAGGCTGGCTCGACTTCGAGGCGGGGCAGCCGTACTGGCGCGCTTTTCTCGCGGGCCTCATCAACACGTTGCGCGCGGCGGTGCCGGCGTCGATCCTCGCCGTGGTGTTCGGCACGCTGATCGGCATCGGCCGCCTCGCGCCGCATGTGCTGGTGCGCGGCATCTGCGGCGCCTACGTGCAGACGCTGCGCAACATCCCGCTGCTCGTGCAGATGCTGATGCTGTACTTCGCGCTCACGCAATTGCTGCCCGATTCGACCGAGGCCATCGAGCTGGTGCGCGGCGTCTGGCTCAGCAAAGATGGGCTGACGATCCCGTGGCCGGTGCGCGAAGCCGGTGCCTGGTGGCCCACGCATTTCGACTGGCCGGAGCGCAGCAGCTTCAACGTGACCGGCGGCGCTGCGCTGAGCCCGGAGTACCTCACGGTGGTGATCGGCCTCGCGGCGTACACGGCGGCCTTCGTCGCGGAAATCGTGCGCGCGGGCATCGGCTCGGTCTCGCAAGGTCAGAAACTCGCCGC
>JAQGMP010000592.1 GCA_028292285.1 Variovorax sp.
TTTTCAAGCACCGGGCTCAGCTGTTTGCACGGCCCGCACCATTCGGCCCAGATGTCGAGCAGCACCGGAATCGGCGTCGAGCCTTCGATGAGTTCGGACTGAAAGTTTTCGAGGGTGATGTCGATCATCGGGAATACGTAAGGGTGAAACGTAAAATTGAAACCATGAACGAAACCATTCAGGTCGGTGTGGTGATGGGCTCGAGCTCCGATTGGGAGACGATGCACAACGCGGTCGAGATTCTCGTGCAATTCGGCATTCGTTACGAAGCGCGCGTGGTGTCGGCCCACCGCATGCCGGACGAACTGTTCGCGTATGCCGAGGCCGCAGCGGGCCGGGGGCTCGCCGCCATCATTGCCGGAGCGGGCGGCGCGGCGCATTTGCCGGGCATGCTGGCGGCCAAGACCACCGTGCCCGTCCTCGGCGTGCCGGTCGCCAGCCGCCATCTGCAAGGCGTGGATTCGCTCTACAGCATCGTGCAGATGCCAAAGGGCGTGCCGGTCGCGACCTTCGCCATCGGCAACGCCGGCGCGGCTAATGCGGCGCTGTTCGCGGTCGCGATGCTGGCGGTCAACGATGCGCCGATGCGCGCCAGGCTCGATGCTTTCAGGGCGCGGCAGACCGAAGCGGCCACGGCGATGACGCTGCCGCCGGTCAGTTCGGAAAGCGCCGGGGCGGCCGCGCTGGCGACGCAAGGCCCTCAGGGCGGGGGCGCGCTGTGATCCGCGGTCTGCCGTTGATGCCCGGCGCCACGCTGGGCGTGCTGGGCGGCGGGCAACTGGCCCGCATGTTCGTGCACGCGGCGCAGCGCATGGGCTACTTCACGGCCGTGCTCGACCCCGACGTCGCCAGCCCGGCCGGCCGCGTCAGCCATCACTTCATCCAGACCGACTACATCGATGTCGATGGCCTGGCGCGGCTCGCCGGATTCGCCGATGCCATCACGACCGAATTCGAAAACGTGCCCGCGCCGTCGCTCGATCACCTCGCCGCCGCGCGCCCGGTGGCGCCGGCCGCGGCCTCCGTCGCCATCGCGCAGGACCGTATCGCCGAGAAGGCGCACTTCATCCGATGCGGCGTGCCGTGCGCTCCTTATGCGGTAATCGAATCGGCAAGCCAGCTCGACGCTGTGAGCGACGACTTGCTGCCCGGCATCCTGAAGACGGCGCGCCTCGGCTACGACGGCAAGGGGCAGCGGCAGATCGCCACACGCGCCGAGCTGGCTGAGGCCTGGGCCGACGCCGGCAGCGTGGCCTGCGTGCTCGAAAAGCGGCTGGCGCTCGACTACGAATGTTCGGTGATCGTCGCGCGCGGGCACGACGGGCAGATCGTCAACTTTCCGGCGCAGCGCAACCTGCACCGTGACGGCGTCCTTGCGGTGACCGAGGTGTACGAAGGCAACATGCCGGCCGACTGTGCCGCGCGCGCCATCGCGGCGACCAAGTCGATCGCCACCGGGCTCGACTACGTCGGCGTGCTGTGCGTCGAATTCTTCGTGCTGGCCGATGGCGAACTGGTCGTCAACGAAATGGCGCCGCGACCGCACAACAGCGGGCATTACACGATGGACGCGTGCGACGTGTCCCAGTTCGAGCTGCAGGTGCGCTCGCTCGCCGGCCTGCCGTTGACGCAGCCGCGGCAGCACAGCCCGACGGTCATGCTCAATCTGCTGGGCGACCTGTGGTTCCGGAATGAAGCGTCGGCCGAGCCGACGGAACCCGAGTGGGCCAACGTGCTGGCGCTGTCGGGCGTGCATCTGCATCTGTACGGCAAAACGGAAGCGCGTCGCGGCCGCAAGATGGGGCACCTGAACATCACCGGTGCCGACATCGACGAAGTGCGCGGCACGGCGGATTTCGCGGCTGCGCTGTTGGGCCTGCCGATTCCCCTTTCCGAATGAATCGGCACACCTCCGCTTCCCGAGGCTGGCGATGATCCTGGACGGCCAATCGGCCGAGGCCATTCAGCAAGCCGCACGCGTCCTGCGCGCCGGCGGGCTGGTCGGCTTTCCGACCGAGACGGTGTACGGCCTGGGTGCCGACGCCACCAGCGACGCGGCGGTGGCCGGCATCTTCAAGGCCAAGGGCCGGCCCAGCGACCATCCGCTGATCGTCCACATCGCGGCCGGCGTCAAGGGCGAAGAATCGCTGTCGCGCTTCGCGCAGCCGCTGCCGCCGTTCGCCGAAGCGCTCGCCAAAGCCTTCTGGCCCGGCCCGCTGACCTTGATCGTCACGCGGCAGCCGGGTGTCGGCGCCGCCGCGGCTGGCGGACAAGACACCATCGGCCTGCGCTGTCCGGCGCATTCGGTCGCGCAGGCCTTGCTGGTCGCCTGTGCCGAGTCGGGCGTGCCCGGCCTCGCCGGCCCGAGCGCCAACCGCTTCGGCCGCGTCAGCCCGACCACCGCGCAGCATGTGCACGACGAGTTCGGCGACGCGCTGCTGGTGATCGACGGCGGCCCGTGCGAGGTCGGCATCGAGTCGACCATCGTCGACTGCAGCCGCGGCGCGCCCGTGCTGCTGCGGCCCGGAGCCATCACGCGCGCGCAGATCGAGACGGCTTGCGGCCAGCCGCTGCGCAGCAAGGAAGAGCTGGCGGCACCCGACCCGCGCGCGTCCGGTACGCTCGAATCGCACTACGCGCCCGCCGCCAAACTGCGCCTGATGGACGCTCGCGCCATGCAGACGGCGCTCGACGTGCTCGGCACCAACGCGCGTCACATCGCGGTGTGGTCGCGCACGGTACTGCAGAGCCCGTCGCCGCACCTCGTGCAGCGGCGCATGCCCGAAGACGCTGCCGCCAGCGCGCAGCAGCTTTTTGCCGTGTTGCGTGCTTTCGATGCGCAGGGCGTCAAGCTGATCTGGGTCGAAACGCCGCCGGCCGACGCCGAGTGGGAAGGCGTGCGCGACAGGCTGCAGCGCGCCGCGGCATAACTTTTGACGCGGCGTACGAAGCGCCGTCGAGCGGTCTCGTACGAATTTGCGTTCGGTCGATCAGAACCGTTCGGGCTGAGCTTGTCTAAGCCTCGTGCAGCGCCAGGCGACTCGGTATCAGTCCTGCGTCGCCCAGTCGACCAGCGCATCGAAAGCCGGCCGTGCCGCACCCGCGTTGGCGTGGTTGGCGATGGCGATCACGATGTAGCGCCGGCCGCTGGCGCCATCGACGAAGCCCGCGACGCCGGCCGCATCGCGCAGCGTGCCCGTCTTCAGATGCGCCGCGCCGCCCGAGCGCAATGCGCGCTTGCGCAGCGTGCCGTCGACGCCCGACGCAGGCAGCGACGACATCAGTTCCGACATGGCTGGCGAGCGCCATGCCACCTGCAGCATCTTGGTCAGCGCGGCGGCACTGATGCGCTCGTCGCGCGACAGGCCGGAACCGTTGTCGAACACCGGCTGGCCTTCGCCGGTGCCGATGCGGTCGTTCCACCATTGCCTGACCGTGTCGCGCGCGCCGTCGAGCGTGCCGCGGTTCTTCTGCTGCAACCCCAACGTCAGGAAGAGCTGCTGTGCCATCACGTTGTTGCTGTACTTGTTGATGTCGCGAATCACCTCGGCGAGC
>JAQGMP010000620.1 GCA_028292285.1 Variovorax sp.
GTGGTGGTGCTGGTCGACCTGGACCGCGTCGAAGGCTACGCGGGCCTCGGCCCGGCGGGGCAGGTGGACCAGTTGCGCATGCTGCGCGGCGCCCCGGCAATCTGAACTTCAACCCACGATGGAGACGACATGAAAGCAGAAACGGACAGCCAGGAACTGACGCGGGTGGGGCCGGGCACGGTCATGGGCAACTTCATGCGGCAGTACTGGATACCCGCCGCGAAGTCGAGCGAACTCGCGGCCGACGGCACGCCGATGCGGCTGATGCTGCTCGGCGAGAAGCTCATCGCCTTCCGCGATTCGAGCGGCCGCGTCGGCGTGATGGACCATCAATGCCCGCACCGCTGCGCTTCGCTGGTGCTCGGGCGCAACGAACAGGACGGCATCCGCTGCATCTACCACGGCTGGAAGTTCGACGTCGACGGCAACTGCGTGGACATGCCGAGCGTGCCGCCGGCGCAGGACTTCAAGGAGAAGGTCAAGGCGAAGGCGTACAAGGCGCTGGACCGCAACGGCCTGGTCTGGGTCTACATGGGGGATCGCAAGGAGCCGCCGCCGCTGCCGATGGTCGAGGCCACGCTGCTGGAAGCCGGCGAGGTCGACATCTCTTTCATGCAGCGCGACTGCAACTGGATGCAGGCGCTGGAAGGCGACATCGACACCTCGCACTTCGGCTTTTTGCACGTGGGCCACCTGGACCCGGAGAACGTGCCGGTCGGCCATCCGCTGGAGCACACCGCATCGGAGCGGGCGCCCGAATACCACGTGCGCGACACGCCCTGGGGCACCACTTACGGCGCGTACCGGACGGTCAAGCCGGAGACCATCTACTGGCGTTTCGCCAACTACATGTTTCCGTTCTGGACGCAGACGCCGCAGGGCGAGTTTCCGCGCAACATTCAGGCCCGCGCCTGGGTGCCGCTGGACGACACGCACACCATGATGATTTTCTGGCGCCAGCGCGACAACGGCATGAGCCGCACCAACCTGCCGCTCAAGGATGGCAAGCCGCTCGGCGGCAGCCGCCCCCAGCCCGACTTCCTGCCGATCTCGACCGAATGGCTGGGCCGCTATCGCGTGAAGGCCAACGAGTCGAACGACTGGCTGATGGACCGCGAGGCGCAGCGCAGCAACCGGATCTATTCGGGCATCGACCACATTGCGCTGCAGGACCAGGCCGTGACCGAAAGCATGGGCGCGATCACCGATCACTCGAAGGAACATCTCGGCCCCGGCGATCTGATGATCGCGCGCACGCGGCGCCGCGCGCTACAGGCGGCACGGGCGTTGCGCGACGGCACGCCGGCGCCGGGCGTCGATGCGCCGGAGGTGTTCATGGCTGCGCGCAGCGGCTACTTCGAGATGCACCAGTCGGTGGATTGGCAGCAGGCTTACGAAACGCAGATGCGCTCGGCCAGCCGTGCGCCGAAAGTGCCCGATGCATCGCGTGCGGCGGCGGGCGAATCGGCAATGGCGAAATAGATGAGTGCCTCCTTCACGCGCCGCCGCACCTTGCGCGCGCTCGGCGCGGGCGCCGTGGCACTCGCCGGCGGCCGTGCCTTCGCAGAGGCCGACGACAAGTCGCCGATCCGCATGCTGTGCGGCATTGCCGCGGGCTCGGGCAACGACTTCACTGCGCGCCTCGTGGCCGAGAAGATGCGCGAGGTGCTCGGGCGCCCGGTGATCGTCGAGAACAAGGCGGGCGCCGGCCAGCGCATCGCGCTCGGCGAGCTGCGCCGCACGCCGCCCGACGGCCGCACGCTGGTGCTGTGCACGACCGGGCCTTTCACGATCTATCCGCACATCTACGCCAAGCTCGACTACGACCCGGTCAAGGACTTCACGCCGATCGGCGCGGTCGCTTCTTTCGACGTGGGCATCGCGACCGGCCCGCTGACCAATGCCACCAGCATGCAGGAGCTGCTGAAGATGGCGCGCGCGGACAAGTCGCTGGCTGCCTTCGGCTCGCCGGGCAACGGCTCGCTCTCGCACTTCGTCGGCATCGCGACCGGGATCGCTGCCCGCATCGATCTCACGCACGTGCCCTACAGGGACAGCGGCGCCTCGGTGGTGGACCTGGCCAGCGGACGGCTGCCGATCCTGATCACCGGCGTGAGCCAGCTGGTGGAGATGCACCGCGCAGGCCGCATCCGCATCCTCGCGGTGTCGGGCGCGCGGCGCTCCACGCTGCTGCCCGAGGTGCCGACCTTGCAGGAGAGCGGCATCGAAGTCAGCAACACCACCACCTCGGCCGTGTACGGGCCGGCGGGCATGGCGCCTGCCCTGGTGCGCCAGCTCAACGCGGCCTCCGTGGCGGCGGTGCAGGGCCCCGCGGCACGCGACCGGCTGCTCAAGTACCTTTTCGAGCCCGCGCCTTCGAGTCCGCAGGAACTGGCGGCATTGATGGCCGACGAGGACCGGCAGTTCGCCAGGCTGGTGAAGCTCAGCGGCTACGTGCCGGAGTAGAAAAACACAGGAAGGGCGGCAGCTGTGCAGCGGTTGTGCGGCGCCTATGCAGCCATTACTGCACGCGGTCGGCGAGCGCTTCGCCGGCTTGCAGCCGACGCAGGTTGCCGACCACGCCCGACGCCAGCCGGGCGATGCTGGCCGCGCTGCCGCCGCCCGCGAAATGCGGTGATATCAGCACATTGGGGCAGCGCCACAAGGCATCGCCTGCGGGCAAGGGCTCGGGGTCGGTCACGTCGAGGCCCGCGCCGCCGATCTGGCCCGACTGCAGGGCATCGCAGAGGGCCGCCTGATCGATCACGCCGCCACGCGCCACGTTGACGAGCATCGCACCGCGCTTGCATGCGGCCAAGGCCTCGCGGCCGAACAGGTGGCGGGTGTCTCTTGTGAGTGCGATGGTGATCGCCACCGCATCCGCATCGGCCAGCACCGCGAGCAGTTCGACGAGGCCGTGCACGCTGTCGACGTACGCGGTGGCTTTGGGCGAGCGCGTCACGCCGACCACGTGCATTCCGAAAGCCTTCGCGCGGCGGGCCAGCTGCTCGCCGATGTGGCCGAGCCCGATGAT
>JAQGMP010000634.1 GCA_028292285.1 Variovorax sp.
GGCACGCGCTGCTCCCCGGTCTGGCTGGCTCGGTCCGCAACGGAGGCGACGGTCTGCATCTCGAGCACCGGGCTCGCCAGCAGCACCTGCGATTGCCGCGCGACGCGCGCGTACACGGCCTCGTCGAAGCCGCCCTGCGCCGCGCGCAATTCAAGATCGGGTTGTCCGTTGACCGAGCGCACCGCGCTGGAGAATTCATCGAGCGCCGATGCGTTAATGAGCTGCACCGAAAACGCCAGCGCCACACCCAGCATCACAGCCAGCACGGCCGCCGCGTTGCGCCACGGGTGATGCCGCAATTCCTGCCAGGAGAAGGTGGTGAGCAGGGCGCGCATGGCCCATTGTGCCGGCCCTGCATGGGCCGCGTTGCGGCTGAAGGTGCGGCAGGGCGCCGCCGCGTTCAGTCGGCGGCGGGTCGCGTCGTTCCGCCGCCTTCGGTTTCGTCGAGCAGCCGGCCGGCCAGCCGGGCCGACATCTCGAGTCGCTTGATGTGGCGCTCGCCAAGCGCCGAGTCCGGCTCGAAGTTGAAGCAGCACAGCGTGCCGTAGATGCTGCCGTCCAGCCGCTGCACGGGCACGCCGATGTGGGCGCCGATCGCGATGGGAAAGTCCGGCAACGTCTTCGTCTTGCGCAGATGCGGCACGTCGTTGATGACGCCGGCAATGCGCCCGTCGATCACGCGTTGGCACAGGCTGTCTTCCAGCGGGTTGGACATGCCCGGCAAGACCATGTCGCCGCCCGGCCCGGCATCGACATAACGAAACACGCGGTGCCCGTCGACGAACTCGGCAACGAAGGCGACATCCATGTGGAGGTCGTCTCGTATCAGGCGCAGCAGGCGGTTGACCGCCTCGTCGACGAGCGGCTGGCGGTGCTCGCCGGTTGCCACGAGCAGCTTGCTCAGGCCTTTTTCAAAGTCGGCGTCGGAACGCATCGCGGTCGGTCTCCTGGTCTTGTTCTCTGCGCCCGATGCGGGTTGCAGGGCTTGACCACGATGCTCGGTGTTCGCCTCGGCGGGCACTGTCCGGCACCGCGCATACGCACTGGGCAAGCGTCACGGAACGCCCCGGCGTTACAGAACAGCCGTCGCAACCGTGTGAAAAGCCGGTTCGGCCGACAAGCGCCGTTTCGGCTAGCCGAGCGCTGCCGCTGCCCGTTGCAAATGCTGCAGATGCGCGCGCACGGCCGGTTGCGCGGTGAGCCCGATCGCGCGCTGGTAGGCCGTGTGCGCTGCGTCGCGCTGCCCCGCCGAAACCAGCAGATGCGCTCGTGCGGCCCACCACGGCTGGTAGCCCGACACGGCGTCGGCATCGATCGCGTCGAGCGCGGCCAGGCCGGCTTCGGCACCGTCGGCCCGCGCCAGTGCGCAACAGCGGCTCACTTGCGCGCCGACGCTGGGCCGCTGGGCCAGCAGGCCGTCGTACAGCGCGACGAGCGCAGCGGCCGGCACCTCCGAGCCGAGCCGCCGTTGCGTGTGTGCCGATTGGATCGCTGCTTCCAACTGGTACGGCCCGGTCGCGCTCATGCGGGCGGCGTGCGACAGCGCCAACTCGGCCTCGTGCAGCATCGGCCGATTCCACTGCGCCGTGTCCTGCGTATCCAGCGGCACATAGGCGCCGGCCGCATCGCGCCGTGCCTGCGTTCGGGATTCGCAGAAGAGCATCAGCGCCAGCAGCCCGAGCGGCTCGGCCTCGGCCGGCATCGAGCGGCACAGGATGGCACCGAGCTCGATCGCCTCGGTGCTGAGCCGCCGCGTGGCGTCGGTGCCGTCGACATCGTCCCAGCCGGTGCCGTATGCGGCGTAGATGCCGTCGAGCACGTCTTGCAGGCGGCCGGGCAGGTCGCGCGCTTCGGGGTATTCGAACGGGATGCCGGCCTGCCGAATGCGGGTCTTGGCGCGCACCAGGCGCTGGCCGAGCGTGGCGGGCGCCGTCAGAAACGCCGCGGCCATGCGCTGCACGTCGAGGCCGAGCACGGTTTGCAGCATGAGGGGTGCGCGGGCCGCGGCATCGATGGCGGGATGCGCGCAAACGAACAGGAGGCGCAAGCGTTCGTCGGGCACGGCGCCACCATTGCCGCCTTCGACAGCGGCGTCGCCGATCTCGTCGGCCAGCGCTTCGAGGCTCTGTGTCGTTGCAAGGTGGACGGCATCGTGGCGCCAGTGGTCGAGCGCCCGGCGGCGCGCTGCGGTCAGCAGCCACGCGGCCGGGTTGTCGGGCACGCCATCGCGCGGCCAGCTGTCGAGTGCGGCCTCGAAAGCGTCGGCCAATGCGTCTTCTGCCAGTGCGATGTCGCGCGTTCGGGCCGAAAGAATCGACAACAGCCGCCCGTAGGATTCGCGGGCCGCACGCCCGGCGGCCGCCTTTGCACGGGCGGTGCCGAGCGGCGCGGCCTCGGGGTTCACGGCCCTTTGCGTTCCATCACCGGGCGCACTTCGACGCCGCCGGTGGAGGCGCACGGCGCACGCGCCGCCCATTCCATCGCGGCATCGAGGTGCGGCACGTCGATGATGAAGTAGCCGCCCAGTTGCTCCTTGGTGTCGGCGAACGGGCCGTCCTGCAACTGGCGCTTGTCGCCGCGCACCCGCAGCGTGGTGGCGGTCGAGGGCGGCAGCAAGCCTTCGCCGCTCTTGGCCACACCGGCTTCGTAGATGGCGCCGACGTAGGCCATCCAGCCCGCCATGTGGGCTTCGGCACGCTCGTCGGCGTACTTGGCCAGATCGTCCGGGGTCACGTAGAACATCAACATGTATTGCATGGTTCACTCCTGAAGAAGGGTTACGAGCAGTTTGCTCGTCTCATGACGTGCCGGCCCGGGCGATTTCGACACTCTGGTCGATTTTCTTTTGCCGCTCCCGCTAAGCTTGCCGGATGCTTCAGATTCCTACCTACCAGGACGTAATCGCCGCCGCCGCGCGGCTCGACGGCCACGCCCACCGCACGCCGGTGCTTCGCTCGGCGACCGCGGATGCCCGCTACGGCGCGCAGTTCTTTTTCAAGTGCGAGAACTTTCAGCGCATGGGCGCCTTCAAGTTTCGCGGTGCCTTCAACGCGCTTTCGAAGTTCGATGCGGCCCAGCGCAAGGCCGGCGCCATCGCGTTTTCGTCCGGCAACCACGCGCAGGCGGTGGCATTGTCGGCCCGCCTGCTCGGCATGCCGGCGGTGATCGTCATGCCCAACGACGCACCCGCCGCCAAGCTCGCCGCCACGCGCGAGTACGGTGCGGAGATCGTGCAGTACGACCGCTTCACCGAAGACCGCGAAGCCCTCACGCAACGGCTCGCACAGGAACGCGGCATGACCCTGATCCCGCCGTACGACCATCCCGATGTCATTGCGGGGCAGGGCACGGCGGTGAAGGAACTGATCGAAGACACGGCCAGCGAAGGCCCGCTCGACGCGCTGTACATCTGCCTCGGCGGCGGCGGCCTCACGGGCGGCTCGGCGCTGTCGGCGCGCGCGCTGGCGCCCGGCTGCAAGGTCTATGGCGTCGAGCCCGAAGCAGGCAACGACGGCCAGCAATCGTTCCGGTCCGGCCACATCGTGCACATCGAAACGCCTCGCACCATCGCCGACGGCGCGCAAACGCAGCACTTGGGCCAATACACCTTCGAGATCATCCGGCGCGACGTGGACGACATCGTCACCGTGAGCGATGCGCAACTGGTCGAGGCGATGCGGTTCTTCGCCGAGCGCATGAAGATGGTGGTCGAGCCGACCGGGTGCCTGGCGTTCGCCGCTGCATGTGCAGCCGGTGCCGCCATCGCGGGCCGGCGCGTGGGCGTGGTGGTCAGCGGCGGCAACGTCGACCTGGCGCGCTACGCGGCGCTGCTGGCCGGCGGCTGATCTTTATCGCTGCGCCTTACCAGAGCGCGCCGAAGCGCTCGCGCAACTCTTCGATCTGCGCTTCAATCAGCGGCGCCGGCTTCGCAGGCCGCAGCGACCACAGCCTGGCGGTCTCTTCCAGCTCTTCGAGCGTCGCCATCGCGGCGGCGGGCGTGTCGTGCCATACGGTCGGCCCGAGCCGCTCCAGCATGACGGCGCGGATCGATGTTTGCGCTGCGTGGTACCGAACGATCGTGCGCTCGACTTCGTCCGCGGCCTCGTCGGCGCCCGGCCGCGCATAGCCGATCAAAGGCACACGGCCGACCTTCATCACGAAGTACGGCGTGAGCGCGGGCAGCAGTTCGCGGCCTTGCGGTGCGTCGCACATCGTGCCGTCGAGCGTCAAGCCGACGCAATGCGTGCTGTGCGTGTGAACGATGCAGTGCGCCGGCGCGGCAGTGGCCAGGCTGGCGGCATAGATGCGGCGGTGCAGCGCGATGGTCTTGCTGGCGCGGTCGCCGCTTTGCTGAACACCGTTTTCGTCGAGCAGCGCCAGCCGTTCGGGCTCCAGAAAACCAAGGCACGCATCGGTCGGTGTGATGAGGAAGCCGCCACCTTCCGAGCTGTTGAGCCGCACGCTGATGTTGCCCGCTGTCGCGTGCACGTAGCCACGCTCGAACAGGCTGCGGCCGATGCGGCAGATTTCATCGCGCGCGGTCGATTCGTTGAGCGTCATGGTGAAAGAAGCAATGAGGAATCGATCAGAGCAAGGAGAACGCGTGCGCAAAAAAGTCGACCGCGCCGAAGTTGCCGGACTTGAGCGCGATGTGCACGGCGCCGCCTTCTGCATGCGGCGAAGGCGCATGGCACCA
>JAQGMP010000645.1 GCA_028292285.1 Variovorax sp.
GACGATGACTTCGCGTTCGGCCTTGGCGATCAGCCCGAACACGCGCGGAAAAAACTCCTCGCCGTTCTCCAGCAGGTCGATCGTGTTGCCGGCGATCCAGTGCGCGCTCATCGTGTGGCCCTGAATCGCTTACAGCGAGATATCGGCGACCAGCGGCGCATGGTCGGACAGATGCGACCAGGGCTTGCGCGGCAGCACGATGGGCGAATGCACGCCCGCATTGCGCACGTAAATGCGGTCGAGCGGCAGGATCGGAAAGCGCGCCGGAAATGTGCGCGCCGCGCTGCCGTTGGCCTGCACGAAGACTTCATGCAGGGCCGCGCCTTGCTCGAGAATTTCATGCGCGCGGCCGCGCCAGTCGTTGAAGTCCCCGGCGACGACCAGCGGCGCGCCGGACGGTACTTCGTCGCGCACGATGTGGCACAGAAGTTCCAACTGCTGTTGCCGATGCGCCTCGGCCAGACCCAGATGCGCGCAGATCACGTGTACTTCGACCGGGCGGCCCGGCAAGCGCAGCACGCAGTGCAGCAAGCCGCGCTTTTCGGGTCCGGTGATGGAGACGTCGTGGTTCTTGAAATGCACGATCGGAAATTTGGAGAGCACCGCATTGCCATGGTGCCCCTTCGGATAGACCGCATTGCGGCCGTACGCGAACTGCGGCCACATCGTGTCGGCAAGGAATTCGTAGTGCGGCGCCTCCGGCCAGTTGTCGACCTTGCGCGAGTGGCGTGAATGCGTGCCCAGCACCTCCTGCAAAAACACGACATCGGCACCGACCGTGCGCACAGCGTCGCGCAGTTCCGGAAGGATGAACTTGCGGTTGAGCGCGGTGAACCCCTTGTGGGTGTTCACCGTCATGACCTTCAGGGAAGTGGGTGCGGCTGTCACAGAGAACAGTTGTAAGCGGAGCGGCCCCGGCGGGCTGTAGGAACGCGCCACCTTCTCTTTCGTCTGGCCCAAACCTTTCTTAAACCTTTCGTGCGAGCCCGCTTCGCTCCTACAGGCATGGCTGCCGCGCCCCGACACGGTGCGCACGGACAAGGTCTACGGTTCACTCAGAGCTTTTCGAACGGAAGGGCTCATCCATCCATTCCGAATATCCATTCCGTATTCAGCAAAGGAAATTGCCATGAAAAACCAACGCTTTCTCTCCGTCTTGACCGCCACTTTGCTCGGGCTCGGCAGCATCAGCGCGATGGCTCAAGACAAGCCCGCCGCGCCGGACCCGGCCAAGGGTGGCCAAGGCAGCACGACATCGCTAAAGAACGGGACGACCAATCCCCCGCAGCGCCCGGACGGTACCGATCCGGTATCACGCGAAGCTGTGAAGGCCGAAACCCGGGCAGCCAACCGCGCCAAGACCATCCCGACCGGCGAGGCCAGCACAGTAGGCATGGCGACGAAGCAGCCGAACGAGACGCCGCAAGCGACGGGCGACATGTCTCGCAAGGAAGTCAGTATGGCGGCTCGCAAGACCAAGCCGATGCGCGGTGACAAGGTCGAGCGTCCGGAAGTGCCGACCAATCCGACCACGGCGGGCGGTACGCCGAAGTAACTCTTGACCCCCCAAGAGCAAAAGCCCGCATCGCGATAAGCGCTGCGGGCTTTTTCAATGTTCGACCGGATCAGCCCTTGGCAGGCGGCGGGCGATGCCCGTCGGGGCCACCGTGACCACGAGGACCGCCACGGCCCATGTGCGCTGTCTCAGCGTCGAATGTCTTCTGCTGGTCGGCGTTCAACGCTGCGTAGAAGGTCTTCGTCGCGTCCGCTCGCTTGGCGAACATCGCAGTGCGTTCAGCCTGGCGGGCCTGCATGCGCTCGAGGCGCTGCGGCGTCGTCAGCTTGGCGAACTCGGCGCGATCAGGGCGTTGCGGCGGCGGGCCCGCGGGCGGTTGCGTCGATGCGGTGAAGCTGGTCCATGCACCTTCCTGCGCCGGGCTCAGCTTGAGCTTTTCCTTCAAGGCGGCCATGCGCTTGGCGCGATGCTCCTGCATGCGCGCAAAGCGCTTGGCAGGGTCGCCGCGCTCCATGCGGCGATGTTCCGCGCGAGGGGCGGCAGCGGCAGCAGGCGCCTGCGCGGTGGCCGCAGCGGGTGCGGCAGTCGGCGCCGGCTGGGCGAAGGCACCCGCGGAGGCGAGGGTGGCGGTGGCCAGCATGCTGGCCCAGAGAACACGTTGGCGGAGTTTGATCATGACGTTGCTTCCTTTTGAAGCCCGCCACCGAAGGGCAGCAGGTGAGGGCGAGTGTGGAAGCCATCTGTATCGATTCCGTGAGCCCGGAGTGAGCTTGCGTAAAGTTCAATGAATCACTTGGGCCGCGGCCGCTTCAAGTCTTTGTCAGGTGGCTTGAGCTTGCCTTCCCGCAGCAAGCCGACCGCATTGGCAACGGCGCGCGCCACGTTGCGCACCTCTTCCTGCATGGCATGGTCGGCATCGAGCGTGTCGTGGCTGGTTGCGTAGGGTTCGTAGTAGCCGATGTACCGATCGAGGCGGGCCTGCGTGCCGGCGTCCACCAGGCCCATCCAGTCGAGCCAGTCGCATAGGTTGCGGCGCAGGCTTTCGACGCCCGCCACGTCGCCGTGCACCACCACGCCGTAGGTGCGGCCTTCCATGTGCTTCGGATAGTCCCAGCCCTTGAGTTCGAGTTCCTTGGCTTCTTCGGGCTTCTTGCCGTGCGTGCTCGACGGGTCGGGGTTGCCGCCGTCGGCACACACCAGCCGGTCGATCATCAGCTTCAGCGTGCTGCTGGCCTGGTACCAGTGCGTCGGGGTGAACAGGATGACGCCGTGGGCCGAAACCCAGCGCTCGTAGATCTCGTTCATCCAGTCGCCGGTCTGCCGCTCGGCGTGGTTGGGGTAGCAACTGCACGGCCAGTGGCACAGCGGCATCGCGGTGGACGCGCAGCCCTTGCACGGATGGATGTGGCGGTCGTAGTCCGAAGCCAGCAGGCTCAGGTCCAGCACGTCGACCTCGGTGCCCGCGCCCTCGGCCTCGATCACCTCGCGCGCCAGTTGCGTCAGCCGGAACGTCTTGGACATCTCGCCGGGACAGGTGCCGTCGTTGCGCGACGCGCCGCAGACCAGCAGCACGCGCGATGGCGTCGCGGGGTCCTCCCATCGCTTCTGCGCGGAGACCAGCTTGTCGCGCGCCTGTCGCCATTCGACCGAGAGGTCGTACGACG
>JAQGMP010000656.1 GCA_028292285.1 Variovorax sp.
CCGCTCAGCGACGCGGAACTCACCCGCCTGCTGGCCCAACAGGGCTTCAGCATTGCCCGGCGCACCGTCACCAAGTACCGCCAGGGCCTGGGGGTGGACCCCGTGGAGCGCAGGCGCTCCGGGTGGAACCAGATGTGACGCCCCGGCCTCGGATGTCCGCAGCCCGGAGGTCCGCAGCCCGGAGGTCCGCCGGCCGATCTCAGCGCCGCCCGCGGCGCCCACGGCGCCGAGACAGCGCCATCAGCAAGAGCACGCCAGCCCCCACCACCAGGGCTTTGCGTGCCGCGCCGCCAGGGTTGTACTTCATCTCTGCCGGACCTCCCATTTCCTTGTAGATGTTGGGCAGGTGCCCGCTCGCCAGATCCGCCAGCAGAGCCTCTCCGACCTGCAGGCGGTCCGCAGCAAGCAGGATCAACCAGTGACGCAGATCGTTCTCGGAGAAGCGAAAAGCCAGCCGACGAAGACTGCCGTTGACGCCCGAGGGCGGCAGCGTCGTCCCGTAGACGGGTGTCAGCCCCGGCCGCTCGATGGAATGAAGCACTTCGACGCTCGCGGCCTGAGCCGCGGGTTCCGCGAGCGGCGCGTGCGGCAGCCGAGGCGGTGTTCGCTCCATCGGGTAGGCTGGGCGGTTGGCCCGTTCCAGGTCGGCGCCCCACCCTGGAATGTGGGCGTAAGCGGCGCTGTTGCGTGGCGATGTGTCGGCATGGTTCATTGAAACGACTCCTCTGGAACGAGCACGGTCTTGATGCAGTTATCGAGCTTGCTCGAAAAGATGTGATAGGCGTCGGCCACGGCTTCCAGAGGAAGCCGGTGCGTAATGACTTCGCGCGGAGAGATACGACCCGCCTGGATGTGCTCGATGAGCCGGGGCAGGTGTCGCTTGACGCTCGCCTGGTTCATGCGCAGCGTCAGGCCCTTGTTGACCGCGTTGCCGATCGGCACGGCGTTGAAGGTCGGTCCATACACGCCCACGATGGACACCGTTCCTCCCTTGCGAACCGAGTTGATGCACCAGTGAAGCACGGTCGCGGCGCCGCCTTGGAGCTTGAGCTTGACCCCCAGCAGCGTCTGCGCCAGGTTGCCCGCGGCCTCGCAGCCGACGCAGTCGATGCACACGTCGGCGCCCAGCCCGTCCGTCATCTTCTTGATGTGAACGGCCATGTCGCGCACATCCTTGAAGTTCACGGTCTCGCAGTGTGCAAATTGCTGCACGAATTGCAGCCGGTACTCCACGTGGTCCACGACGATGACGCGCCCCGCTCCCAGCAGCCACGCCGATTTGGCCGCGAAGATGCCCACCGGGCCTGCCCCGAAAACCACCACTGTGTCGCCCTCCGTGATGTCACCCATCTCGGCGGCCTGGTAGCCGGTCGGGAAGGCATCGGTCAACAGCACCGCGTCATCCAGATGAAGATCGTCGGGAATCACGGTCGGCCCGACGTCGGCCATGGGCACGCGCACGTACTCCGCCTGCCCGCCGTCGTAGCCGCCGGTGGTGTGCGAGTAGCCGTAGATGCCCCCCACCGCCGTGGCTTCAGGGTTGGTGTTGTGGCAATTGCTGTAGAGCTCTTTCTTGCAGAAGTAGCACGCGCCGCAAAAAACATTGAACGGCACCAGCACCTTGTCGTTCACCTTCAGATGTTCCACGCCGGAGCCGACCTCCACCACCGTGCCGGTGAACTCATGACCGAACGTCGTGCCGACGCGCGTGTCCGGCACGAGGCCGTGGTAGAGGTGCAGATCCGAGCCGCAGATGCACGCCCGGCTGACGCGCACGATGGCGTCGCCAGGGTGTTCGACGCGGGGGCGGTCTTTCTCGCGCGTTCGGATTCGGTACGGTCCTCGGTATTCCATTGCCAGCATGAAGGCTCCTTAGGTAAGTGGGAAGCACAAGACTGGCAACGCGCATGCCGCGGCAGTCCGGCAGGAGCTCCTTTTTCGGCGCATCTTGCGTCGGCACGCGGCTTGCCGCGACCACCGCGCGACGGTTGGTCGCATCAACCACTTCGAAGGAATCACATGTTTTCACACAACAAACGCCTGCAGTACACGGTTCGTGTCAGCGGCAGCAACCCGGGACTGGCGAACCTGATGCTGGAGCAGTTCGGCGGGCCGCAGGGTGAGCTCGCCGCGGCCATGCGCTACTTCACTCAAGCCGTGGGCGAGGACGATCCCGGCCGCAAGGACATGCTGTACGACATTGCCACCGAGGAACTGAGCCACCTCGAAATCATCGGCACCATCGTGGGCATGCTCAACAAGGGCGCCAAGGGGCGCCTGGCCGAAGGCGTGGAACAGGAAGGCGAGTTGTACCGCTCCATCACCGGTGCGGGCAATGACAGCCACATCACGCAGGTGCTGTACGGCGGCGGTCCTCCGCTGGTCAACTCCGCCGGCGTGCCATGGACCGCCGCCTACATCGACACCATCGGCGAGCCGACGGCAGATCTTCGCTCCAACATCGCCGCCGAAGCCCGCGCGAAGATCGTCTACGAACGCCTGATCAACCTGACCGACGATCCGGGCGTCAAAGAGGCACTGGGCTTTCTGATGACGCGAGAAATCGCGCACCAGAAATCGTTCGAGAAGGCGCTGTATTCCATCGAGCCGAACTTCCCGCCGGGCAAACTGCCGGGCGACCCCCGCTTCACGAGCGTGTACTTCAACATGTCCAAGGGCGAAGGCGACACCGTCGGTTCGTGGAACCAGGGGCCCAACTGGACGGTGGTGGAAGCTGAAGACGCGATGGCAGTGGACGGGGGTTCGGGGCTGTGCACGGTCGAGGCCACTCAGGCCGAGACCGAAGTGCTGACGCAGATGGCGCTGCGCACTCAGTCGGATCCCGCGGCCGATCCGCTCACGGGGGCGGAGCTGGGCATGGGCGAAGCCGCGCTGGCACAAGCAACAGCCCAAGGCGACGCAGACCTCGCCAGGTGATTGCCACATGGCAGCGCGGCCTGTCCCTGCGCGGCAGCGCGCGCTGACAACCTTGGATGCCGATCGCGACGCTGAAGACCCCTCGCTTTCCTCTGCGGGGTTCGCGGCGGCATCCACCACCGGCATCCGCGGCCCGATGGATGCGAGCACCATCGCCACGGTCTTTCTCGACAGCAACTTTCGCATCACCGGGTACACGCCCGCCGCTGCAAGCCTGCTGCTACTCGCTCCACAAAGCATCGGCAGGTCGCTGGAGGAAGCGGCCTTGCCGTTGCGCTACGCCGAAGTCAACGCGGACGCGGGCGCGGTGCTGGAGCGGCTTGTTCCCATCGAGCGGGAGGTGGGCCACGAGGGCGGCAACTGGTTCCTCGCCCGGCTGTTGCCGTACCAGACGCTGGAGGAACGGGCCGCCGGCGTCGTGCTTTCGCTTGTCGACATCACGCAGCGCAAGCGCGCGGAGGAGCTCAGCCAGTGGTTGTCCGCCGTGGTCGCCTCGTCGATGGATGCGATCGTGGGTTTCTCGCTGTCGGGCATGGTGCTGAGCTGGAACAACGGGGCGCGCCACCTCTTCGGCTACCAGGCGTCCGAAATGGTTGGGCGCTCGATGGAGCGTCTGGTGGATGAAGCCCATATCGACGAAAGCATATGGATCCTGAGTCAGGTCCAGGAGCACAAGAGCGTC
>JAQGMP010000631.1 GCA_028292285.1 Variovorax sp.
GACGAGCAGAAAAAGCACGAGGACTTCGTCGATCGCATGGTGGCCAAGGGCTACACCGCCAAGCAGGTCCGCCTGCTGTGCGAATGGTATTTGAGGGTGCGCAAGAGTTCCTAGTCCAAACGCACAAGGAGTTGCGAAACAGTGGCCATCCTGCAGCAGATCATCGATCGGCGTTTGTCGGGAAAGAACAAGTCGATCGGCAATCGCGAGCGCTTTCTACGGCGCTATCGCGGGCAAATCCAGGAGGCCGTGCGCAAGGCGGTCAGCGGCCGAAACATCCGCGATCTCGCGCAGGGTGAAGACGTCACGCTGCCGCGTCGCGATGTGTCCGAGCCGGCCTTCGGGCACGCACCGGGCGGCAATCGCGAATACGTGCATCCGGGCAACCAGGAGTATCTGAAGGGCGACCGCATCAAGCGGCCGCCGGGCCAATCGGGCGGCGGCAGCGGGAGCGGCGAAGCCGGCGACGGCGGTGAAGGCGAAGACGACTTCGTGTTCCGCCTCACCCGCGAAGAATTCATGCACGCCTTCTTCGAAGACCTGGCGCTGCCGCACCTCATCCGCACGCAGATTGCCGAAGTGCCTGAGTGGAAGAGCCATCGCGCCGGCTTCACCAGCGACGGTTCCCCCACCAACCTGCACGTGGTGCGCTCGATGCGAGGCGCCCTCGCCCGCCGCATCGCGCTCGGCGGCGAGCCGCGCAAGGAATTGCGGCGGCTCGAAGCCCATCTGCTGACGCTGCGCGCGCATCCGCACACGGTGCCGTCCCTCGTTCAGAAAGAAATCGAAGAAACCGAGGCGCAAATCGAAGAGCTGCGTCGCACCGCGCGCCACGTGCCCTATATCGACCCGATCGACTTGCGCTACCGCAATCGCGTGAAGACGCCGGTGCCGAGCGCCAAGGCCGTGATGTTCTGTTTGATGGACGTCTCGGGCTCGATGGACGAATCGCGCAAGGACATGTCCAAGCGCTTCTTCATGCTGCTCTATCTGTTCTTGACGCGGCATTACGAGAAGATCGATCTCGTTTTCTTGCGGCATCACACGCAGGCTGAAGAAGTGTCCGAAGACGAGTTCTTTCACGCGACAGAAACCGGCGGCACGGTCGTGTCGAGCGCGCTGGTGCTGATGGACGAAATCATCCGCGCCCGTTACCCGAGCGGCGAGTGGAACATCTACGGCGCGCAGGCCAGCGACGGCGACAACTGGCACCAGGACAGTGGCCGCTGCCGGCAGTTGCTCGACGAAAAGATCTTGCCGATGGTGCGCTACTACGCCTATGTGCAAGTGGCGCAGGCAGAGCAAAATCTGTGGCAGGAGTACACCCAGCTGCAGGGCGTGCGGCCCAACTTTGCGATGCGCAAGGTGGCCGACGCACAAGACATCTATCCCGTCTTTCGTGAACTGTTCAAGAAGGAAGGAGTCGCCAGATGACCGACCTGCTGACCGAGCCGACCATCGAGCGTGCTGCACAGCCGCTGCCGAGCCCTTCCGACTGGACCTTCGACCTCATCGAGCTGTATCACACAGAGATCGCGCGCACGGCACGCGGCTTCGGGCTCGACGTGTATCCGAATCAGCTCGAGGTGATCACGGCCGAACAGATGATGGATGCCTACGCCAGCGTCGGCATGCCGATGCTGTATCGGCACTGGTCGTACGGCAAGCAGTTCATCCTGACCGAGAAGAACTACCGGCGCGGCCACATGGGCCTGGCGTACGAGATCGTCATCAATTCCGATCCATGCATCGCCTATCTCATGGAAGAGAACACCATGGCGATGCAAGCCCTGGTGATCGCCCACGCGGCGTATGGACACAACAGCTTCTTCAAGGGCAACTACCTGTTCCGGATGTGGACCGATGCGTCGTCCATCATCGATTACCTCGTCTACGCGCGGCATTACATTGCCGAGTGCGAGCAGCGGCATGGCGTCGACTCGGTCGAAGAGCTGCTCGACTCGTGCCATGCGCTGATGAACTACGGGGTCGACCGCTATCGCCGTCCGCAACGTCGCTCGCTCGCGCAAGAAAGCCTGCAGCGCGCCGAGCGCGAGCAGCACATGCAGCAGCAGATCAACGACCTGTGGCGCACCCTGCCGCGCCGTGAAGGCCAGGCCGCCGAAGCCGCTGCGACCAAACGCTTTCCGGACGAGCCGCAAGAAAACCTGCTGTACTTCATCGAGAAGAACGCAGCGCTGCTGGAGCCATGGCAGCGCGAGGTGGTGCGCATCGTGCGCAAGGTCGCGCAGTATTTTTACCCGCAGCGTCAGACGCAGGTCATGAACGAAGGCTGGGCCACCTTTTGGCATTACACGCTGCTCAACACCATGTACGACCGCGGCCTGCTGGCCGATGGTTTCATGATCGAGTGGCTGAGCTCGCACACCGGCGTGATCTACCAGCCGCCGGTCGGGCACCGCGCGTACAGCGGCATCAACCCGTATGCGCTCGGCTTCGCGATGTTCACCGACCTGCGGCGCATCTGCGAAAAGCCGACCGAAGAAGACCGCCGCTGGTTCCCCGACATCGCCGGCAGCGACTGGGTCAAAACGCTCGACTACGCGATGCGCAACTTCAAGGACGAGAGCTTCATCGGCCAGTTCCTGAGCCCGAAGGTGATGCGCGACTTTCGCCTCTTCGCGATCCGCGACCACGAGAAAGACAGCGAGCTCGAAGTCGCCGCGATTCATGACGACAGCGGCTACCAGGCGCTGCGTGAATCGCTGGCGCGCCAGTACGACATCAGCTGCCGCGAGCCCGACATCCAGGTCTGGAACGTGAACACGCGCGGCGACCGGTCACTGACCCTGCGCCA
>JAQGMP010000049.1 GCA_028292285.1 Variovorax sp.
GGCTACACCTCGACCGAACTGGCGCTGGGCGCGACCTTGTCGGTGACCAAGTCGGTGAGCCTGTACGGCGAAGTGGGCAAGCTGTTCCATTCCGGCGGCAGCGATGCCCGGGTGAAGACTTCTGTGGAGGGGTCGCTGGGGGTGAAGTTCGCGTTCTGATCAGCAGTTGCCAGGACATCGGCGGACATGCCGGTGTCCGCAAACTTTCTGACGAAGCCGGTCGACCGCGCGGGAATTCCCGCAAGGTCCGCCGGCTTCGCTGTTTCAGCCAGGCCTGTCACCGACTCATCGCGGCGTAGCGCCAGAATAATGCTCTCGTCCCCTGAATCAATCGCGAAGCTTCGCAGCTTCGACCAGACTGACTCATCGGAGATTTATCTCCCTGACTGGAGCGATATGACGAGGTTTTACGTTCTGCTTTTAAGCCTGCTGGTTTCGGCTGGACTCGTTTATTTCCTTGGGTTCATGGTGTTGGTGCTGTGCGCAGCGCTCGCGCTGGCCGCGCTGGTGTTCTCGACGGAGGCCGAAAATCCGGACGAGCGGGACGACGCTCGCGTGCCCGGCGACACCGCCAGCGTGGCGCTCGGCCAAGCCTGAAGGCGCCCGATTCGGCTCAGGTTTCGGCTAGCCTGCAAGAACACCGGCGAACATGCCGGTGTCGACATTGCCGCCGGTGAGCGCGATACCCACCGTCTTGCCGCGCCAGCGGTCCTGTTGCTGCAGGGCCGCTGCCAGCGCCGCGGCACCGGCACCTTCGGCCACGTTGTGCGTGTCGACAAAAAGCGCACGCATCGCTTCGGCGACTTCGTCGTCGCTCACCGCAATCACATCATCGGCTTCGCGTTGGATGACGTCGAGTGCTTCGGGCACCGGCGTACGGCACGCCATGCCGTCGGCCAGCCGTGTGCTGACCGGCGCTTCAATGGCGCGTCCTGCCTGAAACGAATCGCGGTAGGCAGTCGCGTGCAACGAGACCACACCGATGATTCGCGTCGACACGCCGCAATGTGCGCGTGCCACCGCCGCACCGGCAAAGCCGGAGCCGAGCCCGATCGGCACGAACAGCACATCGGGCGGCGTGTCGCGCAAGGCATCGAAGAACTCGACATACGCGGTAGCCACGCCACGCACCAGATCGCGATGAAACGACGGCACGCGATGCAGGCCGTCGCGTTCTGCCAGCATGCCGGCGTGCTCGCTGGCCTCCTGAAAATCGCCGCCGTGCTCGATCAGCGTCACGCCGAGCGCCCGCATGGCCGCGTTCTTTTCGACCGAGTTGCCGTGCGGCACAACGATGGTCGCGGCGAGCCCATGGCGCCTCGCCGCGAAGCCGACCGACTGGCCGTGGTTGCCGCGGGTCGCGCTGATGACGTGGCGCACCGCGGGCTGCTGCTTGGCCAGCGTTTCGAAATAGGTGAGTCCGCCCCGAATCTTGAACGCGCCGACCGGCGTGTGGTTCTCGTGCTTGGCCCACACCGTGGCGCCGAGCCGCCGCGACAACAGCGGCCAGGCATATTGCGGCGTCGGTGGCATCGCGGCGTACACCGTGTGCTGGGCGGCTTCGATTTCTTCGCGATCGAACAGCATGGGGATATTCATGGGCTTGGCTACGGGCTTGGTTGTGGACGTGGTCATGGCGCTCACTTGCGGTCCGTCAACGCGACGCGTACTGCGAGCGCCGCCAGCACGGTGCCCATCACATAGCGCTGCGCGCGCAGCCAGCCGGTGCTTTGCGACAGCACAGCGGTAATGCCCGCCGCGCCGAAGACCAGCGTCGCGTTCACCGCCGCGCTGCCTGCGATTTGCACCGCGCCGAGCATCGCGCTCTGCAGCAGCACCGAGCCGCGCTCCGGGTGGATGAATTGCGGGAAAAACGAGAGATAGAACATCGCGACTTTCGGGTTGAGCAGGTTGGTCAAGAACCCCATGCGAAAGAGCTTGCCCGGCCGATCTGGCGGCAACGCGCGCGGCTCGAACGGAGCGGTGCCGCCCGGCTTCACCGCCTGCCATGCGAGCCACAGCAGGTACGCCGCGCCGATCAGGCGGATCGCGTCGAACGCCAACGGCACCGCGAGCAGCAGCGCCGTCAATCCCAGCGCCGCAGCGACGAGGTGCACGAGAAACGCGAACAGCACGCCGGCCAGCGACACGAAGCCGGCGCGCCGCCCTTGCACCAGCGTGCGCGAGACGCAATAGATCATGTTCGGCCCGGGCGTCAGCGCCAGCAGCAACGAGGCGATGGCGAACCAGCTGAGTTCGGCGACGGAAAGCATGGTCAGAGTCCTTTGGATTCGAGCGTGACGGGGCCGCGCGGCGTGTCGAGCACGGCGACCAGGTTCGGTGCACCGGCAAGCACGTTCATGTCGACGAAGCCGATGGCGGCGAGCGCCGTCGCAAGGTCGTCGGCGCGCGGGTGCGTCAGATGCACCGAGCGCAGCGCAATGTCCGAGGCCGGCAGGCTGTCGACCGGATGCACCGGGCCCCACTGGATCAGCGTCGGCAGCGCGCCGTAAAAAAGGCGCTGGCCGTCGTCGCGCACGGTGATTTGCCATTCGAGGCGGCCGGCGGGCGTGTCGCGTGCGGCTTCGATCAACGGGCCGCGGTCGATGTGCGCGTGATCGTGCGACAGCGCCTGCAACGCCGCGCGCGCATCGTCCACGCGGGCGACGAAATGGATCAGAT
>JAQGMP010000062.1 GCA_028292285.1 Variovorax sp.
TCGTCTTGCCGACGCCGCCCTTGCCCGAAGTCACCACCACAATTTTGGCCATGCCCATTCCTCTTGTTTGTTTCTGTATTTGATCTGGTCAGGCGATCGGATCGATCACCAACTTTTTGCCGTCCAGCCGGATCGTGGCCGGCTTGCCCAGCACGCTGGCCGGCAGCGGAACTTCCGCCGTGCGGTAGATGCCGGCGATGGCCACCAGCTGCGCTTCGAGGCAGGTCGAAAAAATGCGCGCCTCGATGTTGCCGCGGGCGCCCGCAATGGCCTTGCCGCGCAGCGGCGCGTACACATGGATGTTGCCGTCGGCGATGACTTCGGCACCGAAGCTCACGACCGCGGTGACGATGACGTCGCCGCCCCGCGCATAGACCTGCTGGCCCGAGCGCAACGGCTTGTCGATGACCAGTGTGCCGTTGGCCGGCACCGGGACTTCGCGCACGATCTGTGGCGCTTCGGGTGCGGCAGCAGCCGGCTCGGCGGCTTGAGCCCGTGGCGCTGGCGCCACCGGCATGGCGGCCAAAGACAGGCCTGCAGCACGCGCCGCGATGTTCTGCAGCTCGCTGCCGCCACGCACGGCAATGGGTTGCGTCTGGTGGCGCGCCAGCAGGCTGCGCAACAGGGCGAAGTCGATGTCGGCGGCTGCGCCGCTTTCCTTCAGCAACGACAGGTCGATCACCACCGGCTCCTGCTCGAAGAAGTCAGGTGAGTCGGCAAGCTGCGCGTCGAGCGCTTCGGCCAGCACCGCGAGGTCGGCGGTCTTCAGGATCACCGCGATCAGCGGGAGCGTGGCGCTCTTGAATTCGAAAACCGCCTTGGTGCGCGCGGCGGATGAATCGGCCATGGAAAACGTTCGTTCGAAAAGCTGGCGAGTCTACCGGGCTCGCTGTGCCGGCCCGGCAAAAAGCCGGTCCGCCGCCCGGTGCGATCTACACCTCTTGCATGCGGTTGCACTTTTTCGGCCGTCAGGCAAAGGCGACGGACTCCTACAAAGGATCGCCCGCGACGCGGCAAGACTCGCCGTCTTGGAAAAAACGACACTCCCCACGACAGTTCCCAAGACCATCGGTCTGCTGCCGATTCTGGATTTGCGCAAAGCACCCAGCGGTGGCGCCAACTTCACGTATACGGTCAGCGCCATCCTCGCGCCCGACGAGCGTACGACCGGCGAACTTTTCGATTCGGTCGAGAGCTGTTTGTACGACGCCGGCACGGCGCTTCGAAACTACTTCGACGGCGTACAGATCCGCTACGACGGGATCGCGCTCGGGACGTACGCCGTGTCCCGCCTGGTCAATGATCCGCTCGGCTTGTTCGATGAGTTGCTGCAACGCCTGATTGCGACTTTTCGCATGCGAACGCGAAGCCACGCCGCCGCGCCGCGTGCGCCGCGATCGGGGGCTGTCACCATAGCGGCTCCAATCACAGGATCAACCACAGGAGATAGACATGATTCGTAAAGCAATTCTGGCCCTCGGCCTCGCCCTTCTGGGCAGCAGCTTCGCCGCTTCGGCCCAGCCCATGCAGCACCGTCCGGGCGGCCCCTATGCACAACGCCATTACCATCGTCCGCCACCGCCGATGGTGCGCCATCACTACCGTCGCGGCCATTGGGAAATGCGGCACGGCCGCCGCGTCTGGGTTCGCTGAGGCTTAACGGCTGACAGCCGGATCGTCGACCACCCAACAGTGCCCGGCGGTCCATCCATAAGCCATTCGAGCGCATCGTAGAAGCGCTCTCGCGAACAGCCCTTCCACATCTCGTTGCGCACCCGCCGCTCGACGCCCTTGGCGTGATAGATGCGGCCGATCTCGCGGGCTGAAGGCACCACACGCGCAGTGCGTGCCACCCGCGACTTTCCGTACAACGCCATCGCGCGTTGCCAGCCTCCGGCTTCGTGGTTCAGCGCCCGGCGGTCGAACAACGCGTCCACGAGTCGACGCTGTTGCGGCGCTACCGGAACGCCGAGCCGCTGGGGCAAGGCTTCAGCCTCCGGCGCCGGCTCGCGGTTGCAGCACCGCCATCGTGATGCGCGACACGCAGGTCAATTCGCCGGCATCGTTCTTCATGTCGATCTGCCACACCTGCGTGGTGCGTCCGCGATGAATCGGGCGTGCGGTGCCGGTGACCCACCCGCTGGTGGCGGAACGCAGGTGGTTGGCGTTGATGTCCAGTCCCACTGCGCGGTCGCCTTCGGGCGCCGAGTAGTGCGCGCCGCAAGAGCCGAGGGTTTCAGCCAGCACCACCGACACGCCGCCATGCAAGAGTCCATAAGGTTGGCGCGTGCGCACGTCGACCGGTACGCGGCCGGTGATGAAGTCGTCGCCGACCTCGGTGAATTCCATGCCGAGGTGATCGACCGCGGTGCCGACGTGGCTTTGGGTCAGCAGTTCGATCGAAATGTCTTTCTTCCAGATCCGCATGTGTTTTGCTCCAGTGAACGGTTGCCGAAACTATAGCGACGGCGGCTGACAGGCCCCGCAGCCGCAGCACGCTAAGCTGAGTCGATGACGCGCACTCAACGTTGGCTTGTCGGCATCGCCGTGGCAGTGGGCGTGCTGGCCGGCGCCGTGGTCATCGCGGCCAGCGTCTGGTTGCCGAGCGATGAACAGATCGCGAGCGAACTCTCTGCGCGTTTCGAAAAGAACTTCGGCATCGCTCTGTCGGTCGGCAGCGCGCATCGGTCGCTGTGGCCCGCGCCAACGCTGATGCTTGCCGACTTGGCGACGGCGCAGCCGCAGCCCATCACCGCGAAGCGCGTCACGCTCCGGTTGCGCATCGCGCCGCTGTGGCACCGCGAGATCGCGTTCGACGCGATCGATGTCGAAGGCGCTGTCTTTCCGCGTGCGTCGGTGCGGGCGTTCCGGGGACGCGGCGGCGTCAAGAAGCCGGACGATCTGGCAGAAAAGCAAATTCCGGGCGAGTGGACTTTGGCGTCGACACCGGTCGAGCAATTGCGCTGGCGCAATGTCGTGTGGAGCGACCGGCGCGACATCGCACTGGCCTATGACGGCGAAGCAAGCTTCGACGCAAACTGGCGGCCCCGCGTGGCGGCGATTCGTCGATCCGGCGTCGAACCGGTCACCCAGGCGCGCGTCGAGCGTGTGGCTGCCAACGAAGACCGATGGCGCGTCTTCATCGATGCCGGCGGCGGCACGTGGAACGGTGAGACGAAGCTCGACACCACCGCAGCCGGCGCGATGCGCCTCACCGCACAACTCGAAGCGAAGGCGATCGACATCGAGAGCCTGGTCAAGGCCTTCGATCGCCGCACGCCGCTGGCCGGCAAGCTGTATGGCCAGACCGAAGTCGATGTCGAAGGCGAGCAGGTGGCGGAGTTCGCGCGGCAACTGCACACGCGCACGCGGTTCTCGGTCAGGCCGGCCGAGCTCACGCGCATCGATCTCGCCAAAGCGGTGAGCACCGCCGGCGTCAGCCGCGGCGGCCGCACGCCGCTCGACGAACTCACCGGCACGCTCGACACGCAAGGCACCGACGACGGCGTGATCCTGAAGTACACCGGTCTGAAGGCGCGCTCGGGTGTGCTCACGGCGACCGGCAACGTGCGGCTCTTCAATCGCAAGATCGATGGCGATGCGGCGGTGGATCTGGTCGACGGTGTGGTCGGTGTACCGTTGAAAGTGGCCGGTACGGTCGATGAGCCGGAGGTATCGTTGACCGGCGCTGCTTTGACGGGCGCAGCCATCGGCACCGCTGTGTTGCCGGGCGTGGGGACTGCGATCGGGGCACGTATCGGGCAGCAGGTCGAGCGGATGTTCGGCGGGAAGAAGGACGACAAGCCGAAGGCTCGGGTGGGGCGGCCTTAGGTTGTTTCGGTTTGGTTGTGCGGCCCGTTGTTGTTGGGTCCGCCCGGCGGGCGGTGCGAGCGGTGCCTTCAACAGCCAACAACGTCGTTCCGGTCTTATTCCCTCTCCCTCCGGGAGAGGGTCAGGGTGAGGGCGGGATGCACAACGATCCCTGCCTGCCACCGACGCCCCACGCACACGCACGCGCACGCGCACACAGATACCTCAAACCCCCAACCACCCCGCCAACTCACCAGGCTCAGCACTCAACGCAGCCGATGGCGAAGC
>JAQGMP010000081.1 GCA_028292285.1 Variovorax sp.
TCGGTAAACTGCCGCCGCCAAGACAGTTTCTCCAGTTTCCCAGATTAGCAAGCCGCCACCATCATGAAACTCGCCACCCTGAAGGACGGCTCCCGCGACGGACAGCTGGTCGTCGTGTCCCGCGACCTCACGCTCGCCCACTACGCCACCGGCATTGCCAGCCGGCTGCAGCAGGTGCTCGACGACTGGGGCTTCATGAGCCCGCAGCTACAGGATCTGTACGACGCGCTCAACAACGGCCGCGCCCGTCATGCGTTTCCGTTCGACGCGGCGCAGTGCATGGCGCCGTTGCCCCGCGCTTATCAGTGGGCGGACGGTTCGGCGTACCTCAACCACGTCGAGCTTGTGCGCAAGGCGCGCAACGCCGAGGTGCCAGAGAGCTTTTACGCCGACCCGTTGATGTACCAGGGCGGCAGCGACGACTTCTTGGGCCCGATGGACGAAGTGCCGGTGCCGAGCGAATCGATGGGCATCGACTTCGAAGCCGAGATCGCGGTCGTCACCGGCGACGTGCGGATGGGCGCCACGCCCGACCAGGCGCTCGATGGCATTCGCCTGGTCATGCTGGCCAACGACGTCAGCCTGCGCAACCTGATCCCCGCCGAACTTGCCAAAGGCTTCGGCTTTTTTCAGAGCAAGCCGGCCACCGCGTTCAGCCCGGTCGCCCTCACGCTCGACGAGATCGGCGAAGCATGGCAAGACGGCCGCGTGCACCTGCGGCTGGAGAGCACCTGGAACAGCCGCAAGGTCGGCCTGTGCGACGCCGGCCCGGAGATGACCTTTCACTTCGGCCAGCTCATCGCCCACATCGCGAAGACCCGCAACGTGCGCGCCGGCAGCATCGTCGGCAGCGGCACCGTCAGCAACAAGGGCGTTGAAGGAAAAGACGGCCGCATGGACTGGCCCAAAGGCTATTCGTGCATCGCTGAAAAACGCTGCATCGAGACCATTCAAGACGGCGCGCCCGCCACCGAGTTCATGAAGTTCGGCGACACGATCAGGATCGAGATGAAGGGGCTGGACGGCAAGTCGCTCTTCGGCGCGATCGAGCAGGAGATCGTGATGGCGGGGGAGGTGGCCGTGGCGAAGGGCAGGCGCGGGGCGAAGTCGTTGGCGGATGCGGGGGAGGCAGCTGCTGCATCAGAGACACAGGAAAGCTCGGACGCGTAAAACAACGGGTGATCTGAAAGGCTATCGGACTCTCCGAGCCGATCGGAGCCCGTATCATCCCGCCCTGCTGCGCACAGGGCGTCCGACCCTGAGCAGCTTTCATGCGATGGCCGCCGTCACGCGGCGCCACGCAAATCAAAAAAAGATCAGGGAGTTTTCCAATGCGTACGTTTACCTTGGCCGCCATCGTCGCGGCCGCCACCCTTGTTGCCGGCTGCGAGACCATGAAGAGCCTGGACACGGGCAAGCTGACCGATGCCGGCAGCACCGCTTACAAGGCCATGTCGTTAAGCGACGGCGACATCGCTTCGATGTCTGACCAGTCGTGCGCCGCCATGGACCAGAAGAGCCAGATCGCCGCGCCTTCCAGCAAGTACGCGGTGCGCCTGAATCAGGTGGTGCGCAACATGCCCGCCAGTGTCAATGGCAAGACGGCCAACTACAAGGTCTACATCACGAAGGACGTCAACGCCTGGGCCATGGCCAACGGCTGCATCCGCGTCTACAGCGGTTTGATGGACCTGATGAACGACGATGAGTTGCGCGGTGTGATCGGGCACGAAATCGGCCATGTGGCACTTGGTCATTCCAAGGCGCGCATGCAGACGGCGTATGCCGCTTCCGCCGTGCGCGGTCTGGCGGCATCGGCCGGCGGCGTGGCGGCAGCGCTGTCGCAATCGCAAGCTGGCGATCTGGGCGAAAAGTTCATCAACGCGCAGTTCTCGCAGTCGCAAGAAAGTGCTGCGGACAATTACTCGTTCGATTTGCTGACCTCGAGCAAGCTCGAGCGAAAGGGCCTGGTCACCAGCTTCCAGAAGCTCGCCCAGCTGAGCGGAGCGGCCAGCACCGGGAGTTCGATGATGAGCTCGCACCCGCCTTCGGCCGAACGCGCAGCGGCCATGCAAAAGCGTCTGGACGCCAGCAAGTAAGTTCGAACGGGGCCAGCGTCGAGGCGAGGCGAAGCTACTTCGCAAACGCCTTGCGCGACCCGTCTTCGAACACTTCGTCGTCGCGCTGCAGCTTGCCGTTCTCGTCGAACGCTCGCTCCCGCGTGACGCGGCCCTTGTCGTCATAAACCGACTCGGCGACGAGCACGCCCTTGTCGTTGAAGCTCTGGTGCGTGCCGACCGGAATCTGCCGCGACGAGCGGCCGGCGGCGATGTAGCGGCCCTGCATGGATCGCTGGCCGTTGTCGTGAAACTGCGCGATGTCGACGGTGCGCGCATCGCCTGTGCCGGCGTACATCGACTTGCTGCGCGGTTGGCCATTCAGGTAGAAGCTGTCGTCGCTCAACGGCTCGGCGGCGGCGTTCCAGCGCTGGTCGCGTACCAGCGAGCCCTGTTCCGAAAACTCCTGCTCTCGTTGTTTGACGGCGCCGCGTTCGACCAGCAACCAAAGCACCTCGCGCCGCTTCACACCTTCGGACGAAAAACGCCGCTCGGTGCGCTGATTGCCGGCGATTTCGTCTTGCGCCTGGGGCTTGCCATTGTCGTACAGGCTCTCGTTGCGCACGCGTTTGCCCGCGGCATACGAGACCCGCGTGCGCACGGTGCCCTTGCTGTCGAACAGCTCGACTTGCGACGGTGCGCCGGCCGACCCGAATCCACACAGCTTTGCGTCCTCCACCGCCGGTGCCAGCACCGATTTGTCGGCGCAGCGCAGCGCCGACCACTGACCGCGCTCGGTGTATTCGACCGCAGCCCGCTCTCCACTGTTGCCCGCTTCGGTGGACGCGAAGCCGAGGCGCCGCAACTGGCCGCTCGGGTAATAGCTGCGGACCAGTCCGACTTCGCTGCCGTCGCTGTATACGGCATCGCGCAGCACTTGGCCGGTGGCGGGGACGAACTCCCTTGCCCGGCCGTCCATGTTGCCCTTGGCATTGACGCTGTGCTCCTTCAGCAGCTTGCCTTTTTCGTAGTAGCGCACGAGGCCCATGAAGACGCCGTTCTGCAACTGCTGTTCGCGCTGCACCTCGCCACTGTCGCGGTCCTTGCAGCGCATCAGCCCGCTCTTGCCGGCGGTCGTGTTGCCGTTGGACGGATTGATGGCAGCGCCGTCGAGGTCGCAGTCCTGCACGGCGTGCGCCGCACCGGCCGCAGCCACGAGCCATGCGCCGACCAAAGCGAGCCGCCTCGCTCGTCCGATCATTTGCAGCTTCACTTGTCGTAGACCGTCGCGAGGGAGCGAAAGCCCTTGACCTCGATCGGATTGCCGAACGGATCGCAAAAGAACATGGTCCATTGCTCGCCCGGCTGGCCTTCGAAACGCACCTGTGGCTTCAGCACGAATCCGGTCTGCGCCGCTTCGAGCCGCGCTGCCATGGCCTGCCAGTCGGGCAACTCGAGCGCGAGCCCGAAGTGCGGCATCGGCACCATCACGTCGCCGACGCGGCCGGTGTTGGTGGTGGCGAAAGGCTC
>JAQGMP010000116.1 GCA_028292285.1 Variovorax sp.
GACGAAGACGAAGAGCAGCACCAGCAGCAAAGGCGATGCCAGCAGGACGCCCGGGATGGCCGACCGGTTCATGCCGCTGCCTGTGCCACCTGTGCCGCCTGCACCACATCTGCCGCATTCACATAGACGTGCATCGGATCCACCGCGAGCCGGACCGGCGTTCCCACTTCCAGAGCGGCGTGCGGGCCGCTGGACGGCGCTTCGGCAATAACCTCGGCAGCACCGCCCAGCGACACGACGTACTGCACGCGCGCGCCGACGAAAGAGCGCAAGGCGATCTTCCCTTCCAGCGTTGCCGGCTGGTCTTCGGTGGCGAAGCGGATGTCCTCCTGCCGCACCACGACATCGAGCTGTGCACCCTCCATCAGTCCCCACGACAGCGCCGTCGGCAATCGGATGCCCCCGGCCAGCTCCACAACGGCGGCCGGCCCGCCTGCGCCTCTCAAGCGCCCGGACAACCGGTTGGGGCGCCCGATGAAGCTGGCGACGAAACCGGTGGCCGGCTGGTGATAGATCTCCTCGGGCCTCGCAAACTGCTGGACCACGCCATGCGCCAGCACGCAGACGCGGTCCGACATGGACATGGCTTCACCCTGGTCGTGGGTCACGAACAAGGTCGTGATCCCGACCTCCCGCTGCAGCCGCTTCAGCTCGATCTGCATCTCGTCGCGCAGCGAGGCGTCGAGGTTGGAGAGCGGTTCGTCGAACAGCAGGATGCGCGGGCGCGGTGCAATCGAGCGCGCCACCGCCACACGCTGCTGCTGTCCGCCCGAGAGCTGGCGCGGCAGTCTGGCGCCATAGCCGCTCAGCCGGACGCTGGTCAACGCTTCTTCCACGCGGCGCGACAGGTCGCTGCCGTCGATGCCCTGGCGCCGCAGCCCGAATGCCACGTTCTCGAAGACGCTCATGTGCGGAAACAGCGCGTACGACTGAAACACCAGTCCGATCTTGCGCTGGTTGGTCGGCAGCATGGTCACGTCCTGGCCATCGATCAGGATGCGTCCGCTGGTGGGCCGGACCAGCCCGGCCACCATGCGCAGTACCGTCGTCTTGCCGCAGCCGGACGGCCCGAGCAGCGAGATGAACTCGCCGTCGTTCACGGTGAGCGACACCGACGAGACGGCCGGCTGGTCGCCGTAGCGCTTCTCGAGCCGGTCTAGCGTGAGCGATGGCATGGACGATCCTGCATTGCAGCGCCGGCGCTCAGCGGGAGACTTCGCGCTGCCAGCGCTTGGACCATTCGGGCAGCCCCTTGGCCACCGCCTCGGGCTCGGGCAGATAGAGGTTGTCGAAGGTGTCGCGGTACGGAACGATCTTCGCCGCCTTGTCCGACAGCGTCACCTTGGTGTTGACGGGGCCGGCGTAGCTCTTTTCGCCGAAGCAGGCCTGGCCCTCGCGCGACAACACCTCGTCGATGTACTTGAGCGCCAGCGCCGGCGATTTGCCGCCCTTCGGGAGCACCAGCGCGGGAAGGATGCCGACGGCGCCTTCCTTGGGGAACACCACCGCCAGCGGCAGGCCCTTGTCGATGGCGGCGCCGGCACGGTCCGGATACCAGACCGCGACCGCGATCTCCTTGCGCTCGAACAGCGACACCAACTGATCGGCCTGCGTGTACTGGACCACGGACGACTTGGCGAGTGGCTTGATCGCGTCGAATCCCGGATTCATGTTGGCCAGGGTGCCGCCCTTCATGCGGTTGAGCGCGATGAGAAGATGGGCGCCCGACGTGCCGCTGATGTCGCCGATCGCCAGCTTGCCGTCGTACTCGGGCTTGTAGAGGTCGCTCCAGGAAGTGGGCGGCGTCTTGATCTGCGTGGTGTCGTAGACGATCAGGGTGGCGCTGGTCTCGAACGCCACGTACTGGTTGTCCTTGTCGAAGGCTTTCGGGGAGACATCGACGGCGTTGGCCAGCTTCGACTTGTCGATGGTCTCCAGCAGCTTCTCGTTCTTTAGCTGCGCGGCCAGCGAGTTGTCGATGTACACCACGTCGAAGTCCGACTTGCCGCCCGTCGCCCGCACTGCGGCGGCGAACTGCGAGGAATTGCCGAGCTTCAGCGTGACCTTGGCCCCGGTCTTTTTCTCGAAAGGCGCGATGTGGCAGGTCTTCGAATTCTCGGCGAACGAGCCGCCGAAGATGCCCACCACGAGATCTTCGGCCTGCGCGCCGCACGACATGAGCGCCGCGGCCAGGCCGGAAACCAAACACCGCGAGAACTTGTGGTCCATGAGAGCTCCTGTGGAAAACCGGAAAAACGCAAAGGCGACATCAACCCCTGAAAACAACTTTATCTTTCGTGAAAGATATGTGCAAGGTATTTATGATGTGGCGATGCCCGCAGCGCGTTGCACCATGCGGTTCACGCCACGGGTTCTCACCTGGAGATATGAAAATGAAGAAGAACGGCCATGAGACAGCGGCAGATCCGGTGCCCAGGAACAGGGGTTCGCGCAAGGCCGCGCCAACGCCGGCACCGGTCCCAGCTCCGGCACCGGCCATCGAACACGACCTGGTCGGACGAGGCATCAAGCAGTGGCGCAACGAACGCCCGGACCTCGACAGCAGTGGCAAGGCCGTGGTCGGACGCCTCTTGCGGCTGGAGGAGGTCGTATTGAGGACGCTCAACGCGGTGCTTCAGCCTTTCGGGCTGAAGTACCAGGAGTACGCGGTCATCGCAACGCTTCGCGTGGCGGGTGCGCCCTACCGGTTGTCGCCCTCGCGCCTGCAGGACACCCTGCTTTTCACGTCAGGCGGCCTGTCCAACCTCTTGAAGCGCCTTGAACGTGAAGGGTTGGTCAAAAGATCGACGGACCCCAAGGACGGCCGCGGCGTGCTGGTCAAGCTGACAGCGAAAGGCCAACGCCTGGCGGATGAGGCGATGCCCAAACATGCGGCCGCCGAAATTCATCTGCTGCGGATGTTCGACCTCCAGCAGCGTGACACGCTGGCGCACCTGTTGAGCGCGATGATGGTCGGCAATGCGCCGGAACTCGGGCCCGAGCCCGCCTGATCCGGCGTTTCTCGAGCGACGGATGCAGCGCCGCGCATCAATCCGGACTCAGCGGGCGGCGTAGGCCATGCCGTCTTTCCAGACCGGTGCCATCTGGTCCAGCAGCTTCTTCGGAATCCGGTCGTCAGAAGCGGCTGCTTGCAGCGTTGTGTGCATCGCATCAGCGATCCGGCGGAGAACCTCCCCGGGCTTGGCCACGCCACATACCCTGCTGCCGAAGCGATGCAGTTCTTCCGTGGTCGGATAGGCTTTGGTCTGGCCTTTGTCCGCGAAAAGCCTGAGCGCAAGCGTTCTGTCTTCAAGCTCCGGGCCGCCGGCGTACCGGGTGTAGCGGTAAATCGCGGTGGTCACGACGTCGAACATCGGAGCGAGACGGCAGTCCGCTTCGGAGTGGTAGAGCACCCCGAAGTTCTTGAGGTGCCCGTCACCGTTGCGAACCATGACAGTGAACGCCACTTGTTCGAAGAAGCGCGCCACATTCTCGCTTGGCAGGCGGATGTACTGCAGGAGTTCGGCCACCCGCTGGTAACTGCCGTGGTACTTGCGGTCCGACTGGATGTCCCGCACACGCAGGCCCATCAGCGCTGCGACGTCTTCAAAGCCCAGCCGGGTGCCGTCGTGTTCGATGTCGAAGCGATCGATCAATAGCATCTGGCCATCGTGGGAAAGATCGAAACTCGGCGTCAAGATGCCGGCGAGGGTTGCCGCCTTCAAACAGAGGAACTCGTTGGCAGCCAAGCCGGGATACATCTCGGAGGCTGTCTTGACGATGAGCGTGGGAATGGGAAGGGTCGGACGGTCCGGCACCATGATCTTGGGCTGCATGCCGGCGATGCCGGCCCCCGTACTGAGATAGGCTCGAACCAGCTCGTCGAAGACCTCCGGGGTGTAGCGAGTCGCAAGCAACGTCTCGCGATCCATGTGCAGGCG
>JAQGMP010000133.1 GCA_028292285.1 Variovorax sp.
ACGCCCGCCAGGACCGCCGGCCGCGTTCGAGCCGCGTACCGATCTCGGCCAAAGTCGTTGCCAACCTGCTTGAAACCGTCGGCGTCGAGCGCGTGCTCACAATGGACCTTCACGCCGATCAGATTCAGGGCTTCTTCGACATTCCGGTCGACAACATCTACGCGTCGCCCGTCTTGCTCGGCGACTTGCGTCTGAAGAACTATGAAGACCTGATCGTCGTGTCGCCGGACGTAGGTGGCGTGGTTCGCGCCCGCGCGCTGGCGAAACAGCTGAACACCGATCTGGCCATCATCGACAAGCGCCGCCCCAAGGCGAACGTGAGTGAAGTGATGAACGTGATCGGCGAAATCGATGGCCGCAATTGCGTGATCATGGACGACATGATCGACACCGCCGGCACCCTGGTGAAGGCGGCCGAGGTCTTGAAAGAGCGTGGTGCCAAGAGCGTCTACGCGTACTGCACGCACCCGATTTTTTCGGGTCCGGCCATCGAACGCATTGCGCAGGGTCCGGCGCTCGACGAAGTCGTCGTGACCAACACCATTCCTCTTTCCGACAGCGCACGTGCCTGCGGAAAGATTCGCCAGCTCTCCGTGGCGCCGCTGATCGCCGAGACGATCCAGCGCATCGCCAAGGGCGAGTCGGTGATGAGTTTGTTCTCGGACCAGGACAACCTGTTCTGAGCAAAAAGCCGGCCTCCTGGCGCCTCATGGCGCGAACGAGGCCATTTTGAAACCGGCGCCGCACTGGTCGCGGTCGGCGCTTAAGTAGCGAAACGGCAATTGCGCCCTCGCTCCAAGGAGTTAACTATGAAATTCGTCGCTTTTGAGCGCGCCAAGCAGGGCACGGGTGCGAGCCGCCGTCTCCGCATTTCGGGCAAGACGCCCGGTATCGTCTACGGTGGTGAAGGCCAGCCGATGCTGATCGAACTCGATCACAACGCGCTGTGGCATGCCCTGAAGAAGGAAGCCTTCCATTCGACCGTGCTCGAAATGGAAATGGCCGGCGCCACCAGCAAAGTGCTGCTGCGCGACGTGCAGTACCACCCGTTCCGCCAGTTGGTGCAACACATCGACTTTCAGCGCGTCGATGCCCGCACGCGCCTGACCATGAAGGTGCCGGTTCACTTCAAGAACGAAGCCGAATCCGATGCCGTCAAGCTCGAGCACAACCTCGTCAACCACGTGACGACCGAACTCGAACTGAACTGCCTGCCGACCGACCTGCCCGAGTTCATCGAAGTCGACCTGTCGGGCTTGAAGAAGAACGGCACCGTCACGCTGAAGGACATCAAGTTGCCCCGCGGCGTGAAGTGGGTCAGCCGCGGCAAGCTCAACCCGGTGCTGGCATCGGCTGTGGCCCCTGCGGCTGAAGAGGTCGACGAAGCAACTGAAGGCGCCGCAACAGCCGACGCTGCCGCGCCCGCAGCAACTGGCAAGGGCGGCAAAGCGCCTGCTGCCAAGACACCTGCAGCAAAGACCCCGGCAGCGAAGACGCCTGCTGCCAAGACCGCAAAGAAGTAATCTTTTAGCGTCTTGTGCCGCAAACGGCCCGCCTCGTGCGGGCCGTTTGCTTTTGTGCAGCTACACCCTCCCCTGATAATTTCGAGATGATCAAGCTCTTCGTCGGCCTCGGCAATCCGGGCCCGGAATACGAAGCCACGCGGCACAACGCGGGCTTCTGGTGGGTCGACGCTCTGGCGCGCGAACTCAAGGTGTCGATGGTGCCCGAGCGCAGCTATCACGGCTTCGCGGCACGCGCCTCCGTCCACGGACAGCCGGTGTGGCTGCTCGAGCCTCAGACCTTCATGAACCTGTCGGGCAAGTCGGTCGCTGCGCTGGCCCGCTTCTTCAAGATTGCACCGGACGAAATCCTGGTCGCCCACGACGAGTTGGACGTGGTGCCCGGCCAAGAGTAGCTGAAGTTCGGCGGCAGCCACGCGGGGAATAACGGCTTGCGCGATATCCATGCGCAACTGGGGACCGGCGACTACTGGCGACTGCGTCTTGGCATCGGCCATCCCGGCGTGAAGTCCGAGGTGGTGAACTGGGTGCTCAAGAAGCCATTGAAAGAACAGCGCGAAGCCATCGACGATGCCATCACGCGCACGCTGCATGCGGCGCCGGCGCTGATGGCAGGCGAAATGGAGAAGGCGACCTTGCTCATCCACACCAGCAAACCGCCTCGCCCCAAGCCGCCGCGCCGTGAGCCGGATGGCGGCGGCCGGGGTCAGGATGGCGGTGCAGCACCGGCCGATGCCTGACAAACGACAAGACAGGAAAAAGGGAGAAGTAAAAATGAAATCAACGACGTCGTCGGTACAGCGAATCGCCCTCTTGCTCATGGCGACGTGCCTTTGCGCAGCCGCCGAAGCAGCGCCCGATGCCCAGGGCACCTGGCGCTGCGGCAACACCTATACCGACCAGCCGTGCAAGGGCGGCAGCGAAGTGAGGGTCGATGACGTGCGCAGCGAATCAGACCGGCGCGCGGCCGACGCGGCCACGCGGCACAACGAAGTTCGCGCCGACGAACTCGAACGCAGCCGTCTCGGCCGCGAGCGCGTCGCAGCCGAAGGCGACCGGCGTGCATCCGTCGAGGCACGTCGCAACGCCCTTGCCGAGCGCAAGCTGGCGTCCGCCGAAAAGTTGCAACAAGCCCGCCTGCGCAAGCTCAACGCCGAGCCGCGCAAATCGACCCAGACGTTCAAGGGCGCGGCGAAG
>JAQGMP010000134.1 GCA_028292285.1 Variovorax sp.
GGCAGCTGCGGTAGCCATGTTCGGGATGGCGGAAGCGTTGCAGCAGTTGCGTGACGAAGCGCCCCGTGCTCACGCCGATGTCAGCGCCCCAATGGATCAGCCGCTCGGGCGTCCACTCCTTGTGCGCCCGATGGGCCGCCGGCATGTGCTCGTCCAGCGTCGTGAAGCCACCCCGGTGTGCGTTGCGTGCGTGGCATGCCACGCGCTCACCGCGATGCAGCACCTCCACCAGGGCGTCGGTGATGCGCGCCTCCAGCTTTAACCCGACCAGCGAGTGCGACACGCTGTAGCGGTGGCCTTCGATCTCCACGTGGTAATCGATGTGCACGGTCACCGTCTTGAAGGTCGCCCACTGCCAGTGTTGCGCCGGCAAGGCCGACAGTGTCGGCGCATCCAGCGAGGCGAACAGGCTCCGGCGACTGCCTTCGATCTTCTGGAACCGGCGCTCGTTGAGCGAAGGCAGCAATGCGCACAGAGCCGCGTCGGCGGCATGCACATCGGCCAGCACCGTATGTCGCAGCCGAGCCATCAGCCAACGCTCCACGACCTGCACCGCCGACTCGGCGCTGGCCTTGTCCTTGGGCGAGTACGGGCGCGCCGGCAGGATCGAGACGCCGTAGTGGCGCGCGAAGTCGTGCACGGTCTCGTTGAGCCTGGGCTCGTAGCGACAGGCCTGGCTGACGAGTGCGCGCGGGTTGTCCGGCACGATCAACTGCGGCACACCGCCATAGAACGCGAGCGCGCGTGCCATCGCGCCGAGCCAGGAGCGCATGCTCTGGTCGGCCGTGGCGCAGGCGAAGGTGTAGCTCGACGCCCCCATGGCGGCCACGAAGACCTGCGCTCGCGTCCCATCTGCCAGCGCCAGGGTCGGCCCGGCGTAGTCGATGAAGAGCTTCTCGCCCGCGCGACGTTGCTGACGCATCGAGCGCTTGAGGGTCTTAGCGAAGGCCTTGTAGTGGCCGCAGAACTGGGTGTACGCCCAGGTTCTTCGACCCTCGTTGGCCGCGCGGTACTCGCCCCACAAGAGCATGAGCGTCACGCCCTTGCGGCGCAGCTCGATGTGTACGTGCGCGTAGTCGGGCTCGACCACGCGGCTGAGCGCCATGCCGCCGCCCATCAACCGGCGTTCCAGCGAGGCCTCGTCCAGTTCAGCGGTTGACGGCCAGTCGAGCCCGGCCGCGCCGGCCAGGCTGAGGTACTTGGCAACGGCTCCCTTGGAGATCGAGAGGCTCTGGGCGATGCGCTCGTGCGACAGGCCGCCCTGGTACTTGAGTCTGAGTATGTCCTTGATCATGCGTATGTCCATGCGTTGCTGTGGCATCAGGCGCGGCCCTCAAAGGGCGCGAGGCTATGCCCAGCGGGTGGTTCATACGCAACGTCAGCACCGACCGTGCAACCGGTCAGATGTGGCTCGAAACCTCTTCGGTCACGTCACCGGAATTGCCGGTCACGTTCCCGAAATCACCGGTCACGATGCCGAAACCACCGGTCACGCTCCTCCGAAATACGCATTCCGACTCGGTAGATCACGCGCACAGTGGCGCCATAGCGGTTGACGAAAGGCTCGGCTGTGACTGCCGCGCCGTTGCCTTCCAAGGTCTGGGGCTGGCCAGTCTTTCGAGCGGTATCGCGTGCAGCGATCAACGCAGCGCGCGCTTCAGCTTCGGTCATGTTCTGTTTTCCCACATTCGGCACGGTAACCAGTTTGGATGAGACACGTATGCATATGTTTTTGATGGTGTACGCATTGATGCACGGTAGTGCGCATGAAATCAATGCGATGCCTCATCACGAGGCTCGCCGGCATCTACGTGCGACGACCATACGGCGAGCCCTGATCCGGCCTTGCACCGTTCTCTTTTGCGCCACCGGTGCTCGCTTTGCTTGAAGGGAAAGCGAGCCCGCCGCTTGGGTGGGCATAGCTCACCCCCGGGGCGGGCGGTCCTCGCTTGATCCACTTCGCGCCGATGACATGGCTTGGGCTCCACCCGCCCAGGGTGGTTGTATGCCGCCTACCGTACCGTCCGCAATATCGCGTGCTGTACCGCATAGCGGCCCGGCTCAACCTTCATCGAAATGACCGCCGACGGCAGCGCCAACTGCTGATCTATATTCCCGCCTTTGCCGGCAGCCGGGTGAACTGAGCCCTCGTCAGCAAACGCTTGAAATCGCCATCGAATGTCACCAGGTGCTCGCCTTGGTGGATCACCGCTGCAGCCAGCCAAGCATCCGGAACGTCGTTGGCCGTCAGCTCATTGGCGGCGCAAAGGCGGCGCAACTCGGGCCATTCCTCGCCAAGCTGCGCTTGATCGACGCCGGGCATGCCGAGGATCGCATCGATAAATTGCAAAGCCGCGGCGGCGGGCGTGGGATTCACGAAGATCTTGGCATTCGTGACGAGGCGCAAAAAGCTTGCGATCACCATGGGCTGCAAAGCAACCGGTTGCCCTGAAGTCGAGCCTGCAAGAGCTTGCTCCAACCAGGCCCGGCCAGTCTTGTGATGCGGATGGTCGCTGCGTGAGGCGGCGACCAGCACGTTGACGTCAGGCGTCACGGTCTGCCGCTTCGAGCATTTCTTTGTTGCTCAGGCCAGTCAGGCAGCCGGTCAACCCGCCTTTACCTCGGTAAACGGGCAGGCGAACTGCCTTCTTCGTAGCCGTGTTCGACCGCAGTCTTAACTGCAGACCCTCTTCGATCAGCCGCGTGAGGCTGGTGCGCTGCTGCGCTGCCATCGCTTTGGCTTGCGTCAGCAAACTGTCATTGAGATTGAGGGTTGTTTTCAAGGCGTGCCCGACTTCAATACATATATCTGTATTGTATAACTTCGCTTTTACCGCTGCGGCTGCAAATGTACTTTCACCGCCAGTGGCGCATACGGCAGACGGCGGGCTCCATGTTTTGACCTGCGCATGCAGTACCAGTCAGGTTTGTTTCGAGCGGGCCCGCTTGATTTTACTTGGCGTCTTTGTCTTGGTAGCAATGATCATTTCGGCAAGGAAGCCACGCGTCAGCTCATGCGCAAGCTTTTCCTCTGCCAACGCCTGATGCAGGCGACCCAGCTGCTGCTGCAAAGAGTCGCTAATCGAGGAGATATCGCTCCAACTGCTGAGCGGCTTGCTGCGCCTCACGCAGCGTGAGCGACCGGCCTCCAATGTCTGCGCAGCGGCTTCCTCGCTCTGATTGCGCTGCTGTCGTTCCCCGGCGAGGGCGGTCTTCGCCTGCTTACTTGACGCCAGACGCAAGTTCGACGAGCTGCTGCGCGACGGGGGCAAGAACGCGGTAGCGGATGAGGCGTTGCGACGCGTCGCACAGATCTACCGGCTCGAGCGTGAACTGGCCGTCTCGACGAGCGAAGAGCGCCTGGGCAGAAGGCAAACGGATGCTCGGCCGCTGTGGGGGAAGCTGCATGCCTGGTTGTGTCTGGAGCGAAGCCGCGTGCCTGACGGTAGTTCAAAGGCCAGGGCGCTGAACTACAGCCTGAACGCCTGGCCAGCTCTCACGCAAAACCTGCTTGATGGCGACGTCAACGTCGATAACAACCATTGCGAGACCCAGATCCGTCCCTAGGCTCAGGGCTCAGGGCTCAGGGCAGGCGAGCCTGGTTGTTCGCCGGCAGCGAACTGGCGGGTCAACGTGCTGGGGTCGTGATGAGCCTGGTGCATTCGGCCAAGTTGCATTGCCACGATCCGTGGGCCTACCTCAAAGACGTGCCCACGCGCTTGCCAACCCATCTGAACAGCCGTATCGACGAGTTGCTTCCGCACCTCTGGCAACCCGCAGGCTGAGCAACACTTCGCTTAACGGGCTCGCTAATTGCCGTCGGTGGGACGGCCAGCCGCTGACACCTCGGCCGCGTGGAGCTCGATCATTTGACGACCGGCAAGTTCGAAGGCGGTGACTGGAGACGCATCGTCGAGGCGACGGAGGCGGCAGGCAAGCTTCCCTTTTGTCGACGACCAGGCTGCACTCAACCTGCTCGACATCCGCGCCAAGGCGCGCGAAGTGCAGCAGCGCCATGGTCCGTCCGTGCTCATCGTCGACTACATGCGACTCTGTTCCAGCGGCGGCGCGTTCGACAAGCGGCACCACCAGATCGAACAAATCAGTCGCGGCATGAAGCAGCTGCTCGGTGGATAGGCATTACTCACCATGACATACCAGTGCTGCGCGGGCATTTCTAGAGACGACTCCGGCAATGCCGTCGTCTCGTCTGTCGCAAAATCCGGAGCCCTTCCTGGCCGAACGATAGATGGTGGAACGGTCGCGCCGCTGGCACTATAGGTTGCTTCGAACACGCGATGCGAGCGCGAAAAGAGGGCAAAAATGGACTACGTGGCCCGAGACGAGGACGGCACCAGCCATATAGGGTGGTCGCAGGACGAAGCCAACAGTTGCGGGCCGGCCTGCGTCTACATGATCGAATCAAATCGCCGTCAATGCAGCCTGGTCGGAGGCGAAAAGCGCATCCGACAGCTAATCGCGCGCTACTTCAGTAGAGATTTTGTCGACAAGTTCGACCGCATGATCAATGACTTTAACGCGCGCGGCATCGACATGGGCGCACTACGCGATGCGCTCAGAGCCGAGGGTTACGCCTGCACGATGAAACAAGTCCTGCCGGCTCCATTGTCCGGTGCTGGGTTCCCGATGATCTGTCACATTGCATGGCCGAATCAGGGCGGGCACTTCATCGTGGTCGCCGGCGTAACGAAGGGCGGCAAGGCGATCTGCCTTGACCCTTGGTATGGCCTGCAGCAGATCCCAGGGGTCTCATTCCCCGCTTATCCGGCGCAGTGCTCGCCGACCGGCCAGTGCAACGTCGGCGCGGGCGGCACTTTCTCGGGCTGGTGCATCACCTTCGACTGAGATCCTTCATGTCTATACCCCGTCCAGGTTTGAGCGGAGGCCAATGGCCTAGGCAATTGCGCCATGCATGACGAGCATTTTGGCCTTTTCCCGCCGCGCTCGGTTCTAAAGCTTCCGAGGCTGCTGGCAGGATTGATGGAGATCTGCACCCTCCTTGCCAGCCGTCCGGCATCGAGTGCGCTTGGACCATCGACCGTGCCGCAGGTTCGCGTGGACTCCGACATGCACACCGCAGCGATTGGTCAGATTCACGCGGACTGAGCGTGGCAACGCGCGATCACCCTCAGCAGCGATGGACGGGTCGCATTGGCAGTTGGCTTCGCTGCATCTGGTTCGAGTCCTTCGCCTTCCGCAGGAGGGAAGCGTTGAAGGACTTCCCGTCGGCCTGGCGATCAGCCCCGACGGCCAAACGATCGCCGTGGAGGCTGGACGGGCATGACGTGGGAGAAGACGGCGTCGATTTACTTCTACACACCGTCGGCGGACAGATGACCCTCCGCGCCGGTGGCTTTGAGGATCTGATCAGCACGCTTGACTTGTCGCCGGACGATAACTCCCTCGCCGTCGGACTGGCGGGGCAGCCGCCCAAAGACAGCGGCAACCCGTTCGCGGCGCTGGCCAAGCGGATCGGCCTGGGCTTGGTCAACCAGATGGCGACGTCATGGTGCGGCCCGAGTTCGTCATGGCGGCCATGAAAAACGGCCAGTTGGCCACGCCCGCGCTGACTGCGGCTCCCGCGGTTCCTGTGCCCACACCGGATGCCAGTCGGCCAGCGGTCGATACAGCCTCAAGCGACAAGACGACGCGTTGGATCGCCGACCGCAAGGGCATGAACAAGATGACCGTCTACCCGCCCGATCCCACCAAGCCAGACCAGCCAGTCTCCGAGCGGCTGGGACTGGTCTTCGAGCGCAGCGGATTCTGCGACTGGAAGCTGACGGAGTTCCGGATGGCTGCGGCTGCTTTGAGCAAATAGAACAACGAAACATGCCCATGCAACGCTGGGAGTTGCAAGGTAAAAGCCAAAAAGCAGGGCGCTGCGAGTTTTGATCGAATAACGACATTGGAGGTCAGCTTGAGATTCCATCATCTTTGCGGCGCTGGTTTTGATAGGCCATGTCGCCGCCGCGTAAACCGTCCAAGTCAAATATCACGGAGCGGTTTCACTTGACGTCTTTGCTTGCACGGACGTGCAGGAGAGCAGTGACGTATTGCGCATCTGCTACGACAGGAGGGGGCCGGTCGAGTTCGTGGCAGCGGCAGCGCCGTCGGGCTACGGTGCTGCCCGCGTGACGCTGTGCGAAAGCTTTCAGCCGCCCGCTATCTGCATGGCAATGATTGACCGTTGCTGTTGCGAGTGTTGCGCAGTCCCGTCGGGGGAATGCACGTAGCGCGGCTTTGACCGAGTGGGAGAAAGCAGTTGATCGGCTCCTGTCGTCTCGGAATGCCAGGGCTCCGCAACGGCGGCGTGACAGATGCGTAAAGGCCGTTTGCTTCAAGTCAGCCGGGCGTAGTAGCGAATCTGACTGATAGACGAGAGCCTTGTCATTGCGGCGTTTCCATCAACGGCATTGCTTGAGTGTCCGCTCCGGCTGTCCCCGGCAGGAGCGCACCAACGGTGGTGCCCAGGCCCGGCGCAGTGTCTACCGTCATCTTGCCGCCAAGCGACTCGACGCGAAAGCGCATGCCGTTCAAACCATGCCGACCGATCAGAGCAACCTCCTTGATAAAGCCTACGCCGTCGTCTCGCACCTTGACTTCGACGCCATGGATCCCTTCGGAGAGATTGACGTAGACGTTCTTCGCCTCGGCATACTTCGCGATGTTTGTGAGGGCCTCTTGGACAAAGCGATAGCAAACCAGATCGTCCGGCGGTGAAAGCCGCAAATCTTCCAGCGTTGCGCGGACCGGAATTGCCATTGACACGGCAGCTTCGTCGCACAGCGTCAGTATGGCCACCCGCACGCCGAGAATGCTTAACGACGAGGGCCGCAAATCTTCGATCACTTTGCGCTTGAAAGCGATACCCTCATTCAGGAGACCGATGGCGTGTTCAAGCCGCGCGAGCAACATGTCGTCATGCACAACTTTCACACGAACACGCGCCAAGTCGAGCTTTGCCGCGGTAAGCAGCCCGCCAAGCTCATCATGTATCTCGCGCGCGAGAACGCCTCTTTCGTCTTCACGCACCGTCTGTAGATGGCGCGCAAGGTGGCGAAGTTCGCGGGTTCTCGTGCGCACCAGAGTTTCCAGTGATTCCTCGCGCAAGGCACGCTCACGGTCGCGCGCGCGTAACTGTCTTAAAAAGGCTAGCAGACCAACCACTGCAAGCAAGGTGAGGAACGCGGTCGCAATGCGGTTGAGCTGCAGCGCGTCATAAATCGAGAGCCTGGCACGGTCGGTAGATCGACCGGCGTGGCTCAATTGCGCGCTGAGGATGCCGCGCAGCCGGTCCATGGTATTGCGGCCGGCGCCGGAGCCGATCAACTCGATAGCCGCACTTCGCTCCCCGCTTTGGGCAAGCTTGATCCCGGCCTCCAATGCGTTCAACCTGGCTTCGATCACGCGGTCCGCTTCCTCCGCAAGAGCATCGTCGTCGGCGCCTGACGCAGCGAAGTAACGGTGAAGATCACGGCGAAGTGGCGGAATGGCTGCCAGCGCTTGCCGGTAAGGCTGGAGGAAGGATGCCTCCTGAGTAAGAACGTAGCCGCGCTGACTGGTCTCTGCATCCGTCAGAAGTTGCAAGACGCTCGCTGTCGCAATTCTGGCGTCCGTCAGCTCAATGCCGGCGGAGAGCAGCCGCTCGCTGCGGCGGTAGGTCACTTCGTTCACCATCAGAACGACCGCAGCAGCGCACACGATGGCTGCCCCGGCGTAACTTTTGCGCAACAGCCTAGCTGCCAGCGCATAGATAGCGGTTTTCGACATGTTTGACTTGCCCCGGAAGCGTGTTCCGTTATCTTCTTGAAGCCCTTACGCGCCTCATTTTGCAATGAAGCAGCTTTGTTTGCCCTTCGGCGCACCGTCCGTGCAGCACCGTGTTCGATTTCCGTTGGGCGCAGGAACCGTAAATCACGCGCCGGGCATCAGTTTGAGCGGGGCTACGGGCTGTTCGGTGTGATGGCCGCGCACGAGTCAAAGAAGGTGTCAAGTTCGGTCGATTTGTCGAAAACGCCATCGGCGCCCAACTCTTTGCATCGTTGGCGGATCTCGTCGGTCGGATAATTCGTAAGCACAAAGGCCTTCTGATGCTGCGCACGGTTCTTGCAGCTCCGCAGGACTCCGAGGCCGGAACCTTCCAGCAGAAACAAGTCGACGACAGCAACCTGCCACACGCCCGAGTAACGCTCAAGCGCGTGCAAGGCCTCGCTCTCCGTTTCTGCCACCGCTATCACCTCCAAACCGCCAAGCTCCTCCATCGCAGGAATCAAGCTGGCTTGGATCGTTTTGTTGTCCTCGATGAGGACCGTTTTGATCGCCATAGCCGGTCCGTGCTAATCACTTCTCACAAAATCGTGAGTGCGCAAATCTACAATGGACAACGAATCGGTTTGTAGGCATAAACCGACTTTGTGGCAGCCGCTTCGGCCCGCCGTTGCAACTTTCATGGAGCCAGATGACCACAAACCAACGACTTTCAGGCACCGGTATTTCAACGCTGGCTGAGGCATTGCAGAAGAACACCGAGGCCGCCGCTGCGGTCGAAGACGTGGCGGACCAGCTCGGAATCGTTCACGCTGTCCTGAGCAACAAGATAGCTGAGTCGGATGCCGACCCCGACGTGAAGGGCGCCGTTAAACGAACTCGCCAACTGGAAGCAAAATTGAGCGAGACCACTGACAAAATGGACGAGGTAAACCAGGCTCTTGAAGCTTCGCATGCTGCCCTGACCCACTTGTCGAAAGCTGGCTGACAAGGCTCTGTACAAGGGTTCTCGCGATCGCGATGATGCGCACGCTCCTAGGCGCAAAGCAGAGGTAATGAGCTGTATGCAACTTACCACCTGGTTCCCTGATTTCATCAGCCGCTCCTACGCTGGCGTCTACGAGGTCGCACTCCCGGGTGAGCAACGCTCCGAGCTGTTTGCGTATCGGACCGGTGAACATTGGAAACAAGCCATGGGAACGGTGCAGAGGCGCATGCAGGCCGGGAAAGCGCCGAGCTATGGACAGAGTTTCGTGAAGGCATGCGTCGGCGAGGTCTGGCTGAGCGCCCCCAAGATTGCTTCGATCGGGATCACGCTGCGCTTGCCCTGGTCGTCCGGCCGGCTTTCGGGTCCGGCTTGTGCATGCGGCGCATCAGCGCGTGGTCGTCGGCGTTGATCGTGAGCATCGTGTAGCTCTCGTGCGCCTCGCCCGTGTCCCTGTTCGTCCAGACGTTCCACAGGCCCGCCAGAGCCCACGGCGCCCATCCGCGCGTCTGAACTGCCACCGGATTTTCGGGCTTAACTTGGCTTAATGTGTCTGCGCGAATATTGGATGTGCTTGGCGGTCCTGAGCCTGCTGGCCACCTCGTTAACTCGCTCGCGCCGTCAGCCGAACATGCGTGCGTCGAACGCGAACGGATCGCGCAGGACGGTGAGCTTGATGCTGGTGTACGAGAGGTGATCAGGATTGATCAGCAGGTTGCTTTCCTCCGGCTCGACGGCGGACGGGACCCACAGGCCTACGCCGTCGCCTGACTTGCGCCATTGCGTACCGAGTTCCTGCGTCATCGCCTGCTGCACGATCCAGTCTTCCGGCAACTCGCCAGGCTTGACGGTTTGCAATGGCGCATCGGCCGGCAGCTCGAGCGCCAGCATGATGAGGCCGATCGGCGCAACGCCGTTGCAATGCACGCGCTTCTCCAACTGACAGATGGCGCGCGTGCCGCCCGCGTAGACCACGGGCAACCCGTCGGGCGGCGTTAGGTGCCACCGCCCTGCGGTAAGCGTTGACCCATAGCTGAGGCTGTCCAGGGTCTGCGCTTTGCGCGTGCCGATGCAAAATACAGTCGTCAAACGACGCCACCGTGTTCGATCGCATTGAGGATCTCGCGCACTTTCGCGCCGCCGTATTCATTGGCCGCGGCATCAATGGGCTTCTCTCCGCCAAGGAGCGGATGTGCCTTCGTCATCCACTCGGCGGCCCCTTCGCCGAACACTTGTGCCGCTCGCACCATGAGTTCGGAATGACGCACGAGGCGTTCCGTCACAGCCGCATCAAGCGGAGTTTCCTTGCCCTTTCTCGATAGGGTCGATGGGGACACGTGCAGGCCGTCGTAGAAGCCCTTCTTGGGGACCTTCGCAACGTTCAGCCAGTCCTCGATGGCTTGTACCTTCAGTCCGCGTTTCGCGACGGTTGCAGCGATGTCTATGTCCAGCCGTGGCCAAGGCCCGGTGTCCTTGAATATCCGAAAAGCCTTGATGGTCGACTTGGGCGTGCTGTCCGCCACCAGGTTCTCTGTGACCATGAGCTCGAAACCGTCCGCCATGATCCTGGCGAACTGGTTGGGATCGTCCAGGCGTACATGGGTGGGAGCGCCTCGGCGCTTCGTCCCGACGGTGCGCGGAGCTGTGATAGCCAAGGGTTTGGCCGCGAGCTCGTAGTCGACTGCTATCCACGGCAGGGTGCTGTCGCCCGAAACAGACGTGGCGTGGGTGATCGCCGTCGACGGCGACGCCTTGGATGCGGTCAAGAATTTGCGCGGAGTGCTCATGGCTCTAACTTAGCAGAAATTGCATTTTCGGTATTGATGCATTGCAAATGCAACTTTTTCTGCAGATTTCAAGGCAGGCTGTCCCTGCGTGATCGCGCGCTCACGGGGAAAAGGACACTCGTCGGAAACTGTCTGGGTGACGGGGCCGTAGAGGAGCCGCATTCGTCTGAAGGCCGACGCTGCGCCGGCGTATGCGGATCGCTCAGTTCGAGAAGGTGCGCGACATCGTGGGCCTTTACATGGATCCGCCTTTGATGGCGATGGTGCTGTGCGCGGACGAGAAACGCCATATCCAGGCGCTGGACCGCACGCAACCCTTGCTGCCGCTTGCACCCGGCATCCCCGAGCGGCGTACCCACGACTAGAGCGTCACGGCACGAATACCGTGTTTGCGGGCCTGGACATCGCCACCGGCTCGGTCATTGGTGAGATGCATCGTCGCCATCGCGGCAGCGAGTTCCTGCAGTTCCTGCGCACCGTCGAGGCCAGCGTGCCGGCGGTGCTGGACCTTCTTTTTGGTCATGGACAACTGCGGCACGCACAAGACGGCGTCAATCAAATCCTGGCTGGCCCGCCATCCACGCATTCATGTGCGCTTCACGCCGACTTCGGCGTCATGGCTCATCAGGTCGAGCGCTGGTTCGCAACCCTCACGCAGCGATGCATCCGTGGCGGCACACACCGCTCCACACGACAACTCGAGCAGACCATCCTGGAGCACCTGGACATCAACAATGCCAAGCCGAAGCCCTTTGTCAGGTCGAAGACTGCCGACGACATCCTCGCGAGCGTCGAGAGGTTTTGCCTGCGAACTTCTAACTCACGACACTAAATACGTGAAATGTTCAGCGTTGATGTCCATTTTTAGCTCTGGTCCCGTTAATTGTCGCTAGCGAGCGAAGTTGTTCCAGATCGTTTTAATCGGCACTTCATGCGACACGGAACATTCCCATGCGCGCCTCAAAAGCGTCGGTTGTAGGTGAAGATGGCTGCTGCAGTGCCCAGAAAGCCGATCTGCAGTGCGTCATTGCGCGTGATCTGGAAACCCAGCGCCGGAATGACCGCCAGGCCAAACCCATGATGGTTGAAGGGCACCTTATCTTTGTACTGTCCCTTGTAGCCGTAGATGACGCCCCCGCTCAGCTTGAAGTAGAAATCGTTGGACCCAAACAGCTGATTCCATCGGCGGCCGTAGTAGGCATAGGCTGACGGCTGGCCAAATGAATTGCGAAAAACGGCGCCACCCCAAAGGACGTTCTCAGGCTCCTGCCTTTCCAGACCCAGCAAGACAACATGCCGATGGTCTGCCTCCGACGCCCAGTGAAGGGCAAACGGTGCGGCCACCAACTCCCACCGTGATTCGGGTGGCTCGTGAACTTCGGCAAAGGCAGTGGCCGGCCCCCAGATGGCGAACAGGCTGATTGCGACGGTTAAAACTGTTCGATGCATTTGGAGCTACCAGGCAGATTTCTTTGAACAGGCTTTCGCAATGATGTCGTTGTCGGGTGCTGGTGTGCGAGCCGGCGGTTCGATCTGGGCCGTCATTACATTGCCACCCCATGCGCGTCGTTCGCGAGAGTTTCGTGCGTGTCCTTCTCTGAGGAGGATACCGCGACCAGAACATGCAGATGTTCATGCCCGGAGATTGCAACGAAAAGTGGCTAAAGCCCGTTCAGACGAACTTCAGTCTTCCGGATTGTCAGCGCCGTAGTCTGGGTAAGTCACAACGGGCCCGGCCAGTTCGTCGTCGACATAGGCCAGCAAGGCCGCTGCTCAAGCGTTTTCTGCGAGGGCGTGACGAGACCACGTTCGAGCCCTAGAAAGCATTGCAGCCGATATTCCGGCCCGCCCGGCGACTGCGGTCCCGGTCAAGCTTTGCGCCGCGGGAGCACCTTGATCTGATCGCCAATGCGCGGCCATGGGTGCCACGAATTTCGGCGGGCGAGCCCTGCGTGGTCGCACTGACGAGGGGATGGACAGCAGTCGGAGTGTGGGAAAGGGAGAGGGTCGCAAATGCATGCGACGTTTTTCTCTCTCTTGGTTTTGTGCCGCAACTACCAGTACAAGGAGGGTGCAATGTATGTATCTTCTAATAGCAGCAGGGCGGAGGGGGCAGGCTGTGTGGATCGGTCGTGTTAGGGACCGGTCGCGACGGTCTGCATTTCGCCGAAAGGTGCGATCAAGCGCACTCCTATTCGGGAGCGGGAAACGTCGGGGTTTTGCCCCGGCAGCGCCTCGCTGCGACGGAGAACATCGTCAGGTTCATCCCAGCGTCGCAGCCGTGCCCGGCCAGCGGCTAACATTAGAACGAGCCCACATTTTTACCGAGGAAGGGATCACCAGTGCAGTTCGTGTTGATGTCAGTGAACGATGCCTACGCCGTAGGTCGACGATGGTTTCTTATGACGTCCGGAGTTTTTCGCTGAGCTGCTGGTGTGACAATCACGGCCCTGCTGCAATGGCAGCGCCGATTGAAGCCAAGGTGGCGTTCCGTGCCTCCATCGGCGCTGTGCTTTGGGTGAGATACACCGCAGCGAGGATCGGCGCACGGCCGGGGGGCCGCAGGATCGCGATAACGTTTGTCGTGCCCCGGTCGCCTGAACCGGTCTTGTCCCCAACGCGCCACGTCGCCGGCACGCCTGCGCGCAGACGCTCGTCACCGGTTTGATTGGCAGCCATCCAGCGCTCGATCTGCGCCCGCGACCTCGGCGAGAGCGCGCCGCCCAAAAGAATCTTATGCATATCATCGAGCATTCCTCCGGGCGTGGTCGTGTCGCGTGGGTCGCCGGGGCGAGCTTCGTTGAGCTCTGTTTCCCGCCTATCGAGCCGGGTCCGCACATCACCGAGCGAGCGTGCGTAACGTGTAATGCTATCGGGGCCGCCCAGGCTCTTGAGCATCATGTTGCCGGCAGTGTTGTCACTGCGCGTAATGGCTGCTTCGCAAAGTTCGGCCAAGGTCATTCCGGCGCCACCAATCCGTTTTTCCGTCAAAGGTGAGTTCGCCACGAGGTCGGCAGAGCGTATGACGATACGACGCTCGAGGTCCTCTTTTCGCTGGTCTACACGCGACAGGATCGCTGCCGCGGCCAAAAACTTAAAGGTACTGCACATCGGAAAGCGCTCGGCTTCCCGATGGCCGGCGCGTGCGCCGCTGCCGGTGTCCTGCACCGCCACGCCGATGCGGGCGCCACTGGCCTGCTCGATTTCGGCAAAGCGTGTCGACAGAGTTGCCTTGACGTCGGGTTGCGCAAAGGCGGATTGGGTCGCCAGTGAAGCCAGCATGCAGGCTGAGAAGTGTCGTCTCTGAATCATTCGTGCTCCTGAAAAGAGTCAACTTTCAATGATCCCCAATGGCTGTGCAAACGATGATAATTTGCAGCTCTCTAAAGATAATCTATCATCGGCGATGACGCGTCCCCGCCTTCCTTTGAATGCGCTGCGAGCCTTCGAGAGCGCAGCTCGCCATCAAAGCTTTACCTTGGCAGCGGCGGAACTGAACGTCACCCAAGCAGCAGTCAGCCAGCAGGTGCGCAGCCTGGAGTCACGTCTAGGTACCGCGCTCTTCCGGCGTCTGCCGCGCGGCCTATCGCTGACGGATGAGGGCCAGGCGCTGTTGCCGGTGCTGATGGATGCTTTTGGTCGCATAGAAGCGGTGGTCCAGCAGTTCGACAATGGCCACTTCTTTGAGGTGTTGACGATCGGCGTCGTGGGCACTTTCGCAGTCGGCTGGCTTTTGCCGAGGTTGCGGGTGTTTCGCGAGCGCTGTCCCTTCGTTGACCTGCGTCTTATGACACACAACAACGTGGTCGACATGGCAGCAGAAGGGCTGGATTTTGCGATCCGGTTTGGGGACGGGAATTGGCAGGGGCTGCAGTCCGTTCCACTGATGGCTGCGCCGCTTACCGTACTCTGCGCCCCGCAGGTTGCGGCGCGCATACGCGAGCCACAGGATTTGGCGCAGGAGACCCTGCTGCGTTCCTACCGCGCCGAAGACTGGCTAGGATGGTTTGCTGCCGCGGGACTGGGCTGCCCGGCGATCCGCGGGCCGGTTTTCGATTCCTCGCGGCTGATGGTGGAGGCAGCAATGCAGGGAGCGGGGGTTGCACTGGCGCCGGCCTCGATGTTCGAGCGAGAGCTGCAAGAGGGTCGACTACTCCAACCGTTGCATATCGAGGTGATGACCGGCCGATATTGGCTGAGCCGGCTGAAGACACGGCCGATAAGCCACTCCATGGCGTTATTCAGTCACTGGCTGTTGACCGAGGCTGTGGTAACTGCGCCCGCCGAGGATTGAAAACCGAGGAAGTCAGACTGCCGTCGCGTCCATGCTGTGGGTGGCCGGTTTTTCGTCTGAAAACGCCAAGGGCTACATGGATGTCGGCAAGCTAACGTTTGAATCGGTTGTCGCGCGACCGCGTCAGCTGAAGCCGATGACCGCAAAGGGCCCTCTGACGCCGCTCCAGGTATGGAAGGATGCGGGCCGAGTGCGGCCGAGCGTACTTACGCTGCGTCTCGCCGTAACCCTTGCCTGAATGCAAGTAGCGCAGAGAGGCACCGCCGGGGTGCGCGGACCTATGCCTCTCCCGGCAACCGCCTTGACGATCAAGCTTTGGACGGCCGGCACGCAAAACACACGAACTGTCTGGCTCCGAACATGATCTTGAAAGCGCCCTCAGCCCGCGGGGTGTGGCGCCCGCAGAGCAGGCACGACATGCTGCTGCCGACAGCATTCGTCTTGAAGGGAGTGCCTGATGTCTTCGCCTTGTAGCGCAACCCGTCCGGCTTGATCCTGGACGGCTCGCCGTCGACAAAGTCCGTCACTGGAACCTGTGGACGTTGCCTACTTGGCGAAATCCGCGAGCGACTTGCCCGCTTCGATCGCGGCTTTCAGCCAGCCTGGCTTCGGACCCATGCCGCTCCACGAATGGCCGGCATCGTCGCCGTAGCTCACCTTGGCGCGCTTGGGAGCTGCGGCAGGTGTCGCGGTGGTTTTGCTCGAAGGCGAGACCGCAGCAATCGCAGCACCCAGAGGCATGGCTGCTTTCTTCGCCTTGGCGCGCCGGCCAATGCGGAACTCATTGATGTCGTGACCAGCCTGCAGCGCATCGCGCAGCCATGCCGGACGCGGACCACGGCCGCCCCATTCATTGCCAGAGGCATCGCTGAAGTTCGGCTTGCCCTTGCCAGTCGACTTGGTCGCTGGCTTCGACGCCTGCTTTGCAGCCGGTGCCGACGTCGGCGTGGTTGCGGATGAAACAGCCGTACTGGGACTCTTCGCAGCATCGAAACCGAGCTGCTCGGCCGTCAGGCCGTAATGCTTGATGGCCTCCTTGATGCGATCGATGACGCCTTTGGCCTCGACGGCCTGGATCGCCTGGGCCTGGCGCTGGAGCTTTTCAATTTGCTGCTG
>JAQGMP010000178.1 GCA_028292285.1 Variovorax sp.
TGCCTGATGGAAGGCCTGTTCTTCTACGTCGGCTTCACGCAGATCCTGGCGCTGGGCCGCCAGAACAAGATGACCGGCGCCGCCGAGCAGTACCAGTACATCCTGCGCGACGAGTCGATGCACTGCAACTTCGGCATCGACCTCATCAACCAGCTGAAGCTCGAGAACCCCGGCCTCTGGACCAGCGAGTTCAAGGCCGAGATCAAGGCGCTGTTCCTGAAGGCCGTCGAGCTCGAATACAAGTACGCCGAAGACACCATGCCGCGTGGCGTGCTCGGCATGAACGCCTCCATGTTCAAGGGCTACCTGCGCTACATCGCCAACCGGCGTGCACAGCAGATCGGCCTCGAAACGCTCTTCCCGAACGAAGAAAATCCGTTCCCCTGGATGAGCGAAATGATCGACCTGAAGAAAGAGCGCAATTTCTTCGAGACCCGCGTGATCGAATACCAGTCGGGCGGTGCGCTCTCGTGGGATTGAGTTTTTTCGATAAAAATAAATGAGTTCAAGAATTGCTTTCGCCGCCGATTGCGCCATAGAGCGCGGCACGGACGAAAGCGCAGGTGTTCATGGTGCTGGGCTTGATCCAACACCATGAATCGCTTCACGTTCACAAGCGGACGCGAAGTGCTTCAAGAGGTTGATTTTTCAACTTGATCAAGGAGAAATAGAAATGGCAACTGCAAAGAAAGCGCCGGCTAAGAAGGCCGCTGCAAAGAAGGCTCCGGCAAAGAAGGTCGTGGCTGCTAAGAAGGCTCCCGCCAAGAAGGTAGCCGCGAAGAAGGTAGCAGCCAAGAAGGCTCCGGCCAAAAAGGTCGCTGCCAAGAAGGCTCCAGCCAAGAAAGCCCCGGCTAAAAAAGTAGCAGCCAAGAAGGCTCCGGCCAAGAAGGCAGCTGCGAAGAAGGCCCCGGCTAAGAAGGCTGCCGCCAAGAAGGCGCCTGCGAAAAAGGCTGCTGCGAAGAAGGCCCCTGCCAAGAAGGCTCCTGCGAAAAAGGCTGCGGCTAAAAAGACCGCTGCCAAGAAAGCAGCGAAAAAGCCCGCTGCCAAGCCTGCCCCTGCCGCGAAGCCTGCGCCCGCCAAGAAGGCAGCCGCCAAGGCGCCTGCCAAGGCAGCTGTAGCGCCCGCTCCTGCGCCCGCAGCGCAGACGACGCTGAACCCTCAGGCTGCTTGGCCGTTTCCGACGGCCAGCAAGCCCTGAGTCCGCTCAGCGGCCTGAAGGCAAAAAGCCCGGCACCTCACGGTGTCGGGCTTTTTTTTATCCGCGGACCCGCGACCCCGGATCAGAGGCCAAGCGCCTTCAAATCGATCTGGTAGTTTTGCGGCCCGCGCTGCGCGATCTTGAGCGCGCCGATCTGGTTGCCCAACGCGGCACAACGCGCCAGCGGCCATTCTTTTTCGAGCCCGAACAGCAACGCACCGCGCCATGCGTCGCCGCAACCCGTCGGCTCGACCACGGCCGTGGGCGTGACGCCCGGCACATGCTCGCGCTCGCCATCGGTCCACACTTCGCAGCCCTCGGCCGCCAGCGTCACCACGAGACCGCGCACGCGCCGGGAGATCTCACCCAAACTCCAGCCCGTGCGCTGCGACAGCATCTTGCCTTCGTAGTCATTGACCACGACCCAGCTCGCGAGATCGATGAAGTGCGCGAGTTCCTTGCCGTCGAACATGGGCAAGCCTTGGCCCGGATCGAACACGAACGGAATGCCCGCAGCAGCGAATTGCCCGGCGTGCTGCAGCATCGCGTCGCGGCCATCCGGAGCCACGATGCCGAGCCGGATGTCGTCACGCGCTGCGACCTGTGTGATGTGCGCCTGCTGCATCGCGCCCGGATGGAATGCGGTGATCTGGTTGTTGTCGGTGTCGTTCATGATCATCGCCTGCGCGGTGAAGGTGTCGCTCACCTGGCGAACGAACTCGGTGCTGATGCCCAGCGTGCGCAGGCGCTCGATGTAGTCGGCGCCATCGCTGCCCACTGTGGCCATCGGCAACGCCGTGCCGCCGAGTGCGTTGAGGCTGTAGGCGATGTTGCCGGCGCAGCCGCCGAAATCGCGGCGCAGGGTCGGCACCAGAAACGACACGTTGAGGATGTGCAACTGGTCGGGAAGAATCTGGTCGGCGAACCGACCTTCGAATGTCATGATGGTGTCGAACGCGAGGGAACCGCAAATCACTGCTGCCATGGTGGAACCGTTGGTTAGATAAAGCCGGGAAAAAGAAGGATGCGACGCCGCTCGGCCGCGCATCAGGGATAGAAGGCCACCAGACGATAGCCGGCCACTGGCGGCAAGCTCGCGGCCTGGGCGGCATCGAGCGCCAGCGGCATCGACGCGATGCGCTCGCCGCGCGCGGCCAACTCGGCGGGCGCGCCGAAGTCGGCCGGCAGCAGCACGCGACGAACCACCGCCTGTTCCTGCGTGTCGAGCAGCGAAAGCTCGATCGCCGGCATCGCCAGCGGCACCGACGCCGCATTGCGCAAGGTGAAGCTGAGACGGTAGCCGTCTCCGACCTTCTCGCGGGCAAACGCCGCCCCATCGATCGTGATGTCGCCGATCTGGCGCAGCGCGGACAGCTGGCAACCGGTGATGGCGCAGACACCGCCGAGCAGCGGGCGCAGGCCGGGCTGCCGCGCAACGATGGCATCGCGCTCCTGATGCAAAACCTGCAACCCCAGCAACAGCGCGCCCAAGAGGACGCCTGCGACAAGCAACGCGCGTCCCTTGCCACCGCGCCAGAAAGCCGGCGCCGAGGCGGCGCGAAGAAGCCCCGGCAGGGTGACGGCAGCGAAGCCGGACACCGGCGCGCTCTCTGTGGACTCCGACGTCACCGCCGAGGGCACGGCTTCGGATTCGGCATCGGATTCG
>JAQGMP010000199.1 GCA_028292285.1 Variovorax sp.
CGCCCGCTCCGAACCCGGTCGCCATGCCGTTTTCGCCGACCTTGCACGACGCGCCGCGCGCGAACCCGGCTGTGACCACGGCGCCCGCACCGCTCACGCACCGTGACGTGCTGGATCTTGAAAACGATTTCGACACGGCGCCAGGCCCACTCGAACCAGTGACCCGTGCTGCCGGCCTCGATGAAGAACACACCCAGCCGGCGACCTTGCGTGCCGGCCTGCCGGGCGATTCCGGCTTCATCGAGTTCGACATGAGTTCGCTCGCCGGCCTGCATCGCGCGCCGGGAGACACCGAACCCGGCCGGCTCGAGCCGCTCGACGAAGGCGGCGAAAGCCCGCACGCGGTCAAGCTCTCGCTGGCCCGCGAACTGCAGGCGCTGGGCGACGTCGAAGGTGCGCGTTCGCTGGTCGAAGAAGTCGAATCCGAAAGCTCGGGCGAGCTCAAGTCGCAAGCCAAGCATTTGCTCGCCCAACTTCATTGAGCCGCGCTGCGCGCCGATGATCCTGTCGTGAGGCTGGCCCTCGGCGTCCGCTACAACGGTCAAGCTTACGAAGGCTGGCAAAGCCAGCGCTCGGGCCGCACCGTTCAGGACAAGCTCGAAACAGCGCTCGGCAAATTGGCCGGCCAGCGCATCTCGACCTTGTGTGCCGGGCGCACCGACACCGGCGTCCATGCCCTGATGCAGGTCGTGCATTTCGACACCGATGTCGAGCGCGAACTGGTGTCCTGGGTGCGCGGCACCAACCGTTTTTTACCCTCTGACATTGCGGTGCAATGGGCGCATCCGGTGCCTGACGCGTTCCACTGCCGCGCGAATGCAGTGGCCCGCCGCTATCTCTACGTGCTCTCTCAGTCGCCGGTGCGCCCCAGCCTGGACGCCGGTCGCGTCGGCTGGTCAATGTATGCGCTGGACGGCGACGCGATGCGTGCTGCGGCGGAGTTGCTGCTCGGTTCGCACGACTTCACCTCGTTTCGCGCTTCGGCCTGCCAGGCGCGATCGCCGGTCAAGGACATGCGCCGCATCGTGATCACGCGGCAAGGCGAAGGCGAGCGCTGCCGTTGGCACTTCGAGTTCGAGGCGGATGCGTTTCTGCATCACATGATTCGCAACCTGATGGGCTGCCTCGTGCGTATCGGGCGTGGCGACGAGAAGCCCGAGTGGATCCGGACCGTGCTCGAAGCGAGAAGCCGCCTGGCCGCGGCGCCGACCTTCTCACCGGACGGCTTGTACTTCGTCGGACCGTTGTATGACGCGCAGTGGGGCTTGCCGGCCGCGGCCACCTTGCAAGAAGGAGGCGGCACCTATGATGGACCGCCATGACCCGAACGCGCATCAAGATCTGTGGCCTCACGCGTGAGCAGGACGTCGACGCGGCCGTGGCCGCAGGCGCGGACGCCGTCGGCTTCGTGCTTTACCCGGGCAGCCAACGCCACGTGACGCCGCAGCGAGCGGCCGAGCTGGCGTCCCGCCTGCCGCCTTTCGTGACTCCCGTGCTGCTCTTCGTCAACGAAGACGCCGCAAAGGCCATCGCCGCCCTCGCCGCCGTGCCAGGCGCCATCGCCCAGTTTCACGGCGACGAAACGCCGCAGCAATGCCGCGAATCGAGCGGTGCCGGACGCTACCGCTTCATGCGTGCGGCCCGGATTCCGCTCGGCCTGGCCGGTGCCGGTTTCGACCTCGTAAAATACGCTTCCGATTTCTCTCACGCCCAGGCCATCCTGCTCGACGCCCATGTCGACGGTTATGGCGGTGGCGGCAAGGCATTCGATTGGTCACTTCTTCCACCCGCCGTCGACGCTCACCTCGTCTTGAGTGGTGGACTCACACCTGCAAACGTGGGCGATGGCATTCGCCAGTTGCGGACACGCTGCAAAACGCTGTCCGTTGATGTGAGTTCCGGCGTCGAAGCCGATGCACGTGACGGCAAGACCGTCAAGGGCATCAAGGACCCCGGCAAGATCCGCGACTTCGTGGCGGCCGTCCGGGCCGCCGACGCCGCACCCTGATTTCGCTGCGCTGGCTCGACGGGCCGGGCGCGGCCCAACCGATCGAGACCATGCAAACGACTTATCAGCAGCCCGACGCCACCGGCCACTTCGGCATTTACGGCGGCAGTTTCGCGAGCGAAACGCTCACCCATGCCATCGCTGAACTGCGCGACGCGTATGCCAAGTTCAAGGACGACCCGGCGTTTCTCGCCGAGTTTCATTACGAGTTGAAGCACTTCGTCGGCAGGCCATCGCCCGTCTATCACGCGGCGCGTACCAGCCGCGAAATGGGCGGCGCGCAGATCTACCTGAAACGCGAAGACCTGAACCACACTGGCGCGCACAAGATCAACAACGTGATTGGCCAGGCGATGCTCGCCCGGCGCATGGGCAAGCCGCGCATCATTGCGGAAACCGGTGCGGGCCAGCACGGCGTGGCAACCGCCACCATCTGCGCGCGCTACGGCCTGGAGTGCGTGGTCTACATGGGCAGCCAGGACGTGAAGCGCCAAAGCCCGAACGTGTACCGCATGAACCTGCTCGGCGCCACGGTGGTGCCGGTCGAATCGGGCAGCAAGACACTCAACGAGGCGCTCAACGAGGCGATGCGCGACTGGGTCGCCAACGTCGACAACACGTTCTACATCATCGGCACCGTGGCCGGACCGCATCCCTACCCGACCATGGTGCGCGACTTTCAAAGCGTGATCGGCATCGAGTGCATCGACCAGATGCCGGCGATGCTGGCAGCCGATGGCATGGCCGGTGAAGCGGAGGGCAAGCAGCCCGATGTGGTCGTGGCCTGCGTCGGCGGCGGCAGCAATGCGATGGGCATTTTCTACCCGTACATCCCGTTCGCGAACACGCGCCTGATCGGCGTCGAAGCCGCTGGCGAAGGCCTCGACAGCGGCAAGCATTCAGCGTCGATCCTGCGCGGCAGTCCCGGCGTGTTGCATGGCAATCGAACCTACCTGCTGCAGAACGAAGACGGCCAGGTGACCGAAACGCACAGCATCAGCGCCGGCCTGGACTACCCCGGCGTCGGCCCGGAGCACGCCTTTCTGGCGGACATCGGGCGCGCCGAATATGTCGGCGTGACCGATGCCGAAGCGCTCGAAGCCTTCCATTACCTGTGCCGCACCGAAGGCATCATCCCCGCGCTCGAATCCGCGCACGCCGTGGCCTATGCGATGAAGCTGTCCAAGACGATGCGCAGCGACCAATCCATCCTGGTCAACCTCTCGGGCCGCGGCGACAAGGACATCGGCACCGTGGCCGATTTGTCGGGCGTCGATTTTTACGATCGACCGTCCATGCGCGGTTTGCAAGTGAAGGGAGGCAAAGCATGAGCCGCATTGCCGCCACCTTCGCTGCCCTCAAAAAGGACGGGCGCCGCGCGCTCATTCCGTACGTCACCGCGGGCTTTCCTTTCGCTGACATCACGCCTGAGCTGATGCACGGAATGGTCGCAGCAGGCGCCGATGTGATCGAGCTGGGCGTTCCTTTTTCCGACCCCATGGCCGATGGCCCGGTCATTCAAAAAGCCGGCGAAGCCGCATTGGCGCTCGGCGTCGGCATGAAACAGGTGCTGGCGATGGTCGGCGCTTTTCGAGCGCAGGACGCGACCACGCCGGTGGTGCTGATGGGCTATGCGAACCCGGTCGAAAAATACGTCCTGGTGCACGGCGCCGGCAGCTTCATTCGCGACGCGGTGGCGGCCGGCGTCG
>JAQGMP010000201.1 GCA_028292285.1 Variovorax sp.
GCTACGAACTCATTCCACTTCTTGACCATGTACTCGTTCTCGTCCATCACCGCGTTCCAGCAGGCGATGCCGCCCATGCGCTGTTCGTAGCTGCCGCCGTCGCGCAACGTACCGGCCTTGGCGATCAAGTCGCCTAGCGGGCTCTTGATGTCCTGCGCTGCCGGCTTGCCTTCCATCCAGTAAGCCCACACGTAGCCTTCCATCTTGGTCTTGGCGGTGTCCAGCACGGCGCTGTAGTAGCCCTGGCGGTTGAGGTACGCGCCGGCCCAGCCGTCGAGAAACCAGTTGATGAATTCATAGGCGCCGTCGAGCTTCTTGCCCGACAGCGTGGCCGGCAGGCCGAAGCCCGAGGCCCAGGCGCGATAGCCTTCTTTCAGGGGCTGGAACGTGCAGTCGATGCCCTTGCTGCGCACGGCGGTGACCGCGGGCGACCACATCGATTGGATCACGACCTCGCCCGAGGCCATCAGGTTCACGGACTCGTTGAAGTCTTTCCACAGTGCGCGGAACTGGCCGGCCTTCTTGGCTTCGATCAACGTCTTGATCGTCAGGTCGATCTCGGCCTTGGTCATGTTGCCCTTGTCGGCGTACTTGTGGATGCCCTTGGCTTCCACCACCATGGCTGCGTCCATGATGCCGATCGACGGGATGTTCAAAATCGCGGTCTTGCCCTTGAACTCGGGGTTGAGCAGCTCGGCCCACGACGAGATCGGGCGCTTGATGAGGTCGGGACGAATGCCCAGCGTGTCGGCGTTGTAGGTCGTCGGAATGAGCGACATGAACTGCGTCGGCGTGGCCGAAAACTTCTTCGACTTTTCGCCTTCGAGGTAGATCACTTTCTTGGGCGCGGTGCCTTGGTCGCCGACCTTCTTGCCGGCCACTTCGCCCTTGGTGAAGAGCGAGGTGATCTTGTCGGCGTTCTTGATCTTCTTGGTGTCGATGCCCTTCAGGTTGCCGGTCGGCACGATCTTCTTGAGCGAGAAGAACTCGGTGTCGATCAGGTCGAAGCTGTTGGGCGCGGTCACGGCGCGCTTGGTCACGTCGTCGGTGGTCACGGCCACGTACTGGATCTCGATGCCGGTGTCGGCCTTGAACTTCTCGCCGATGGCCTTGTCCTGGTTGACCGCCGTGCCGAGGTAGCGCAAGACGATCTTTTCCTGTGCATGCACGAAGGGCGCAACGCCCGCGGCGAGGATGCCGGCCATGCCCGCGCCGCCTTGCAGCAGGACGCGACGCTTGACGCCATTGGCAGAAGAGTTGTCGATAGGGTCGGACATGAGGAGGCCTCCAGGTTTGTGGTTTGAGAAAGAAGAAGGGGTTGGCAGATGAAGTCGAAAGACGCGTGGTTGAAGAACGGGCGCCGCGCCGTCAGGCCGGAATGACCGCCAGCACTTCGGTGGCGTCGCGAACGGCTGGGGCCGCGCTGGAAGAGGGCGGCGCGCCGCGTTCAGAAGGCTGCCTGACGCCCGGGCCGAGCACCCGGGCATCGGCTTCATGCCACGACAGCGTGACCTGCTCACCTTGCACGTACGGTCGGGCCAGGAAGGGCGCTTCGCTCAGCAGCACCGACACGGTCTTGCGGCCCGGTGCGCCTTGCAGCAGTTCGAGGCCGAGCAGCACGTAGGTGCCCTGGTATTCGACGTCGGTGATCTGTGCCGCCACCGCCGCGGCGCCCTTGGCCGGCTGGTCGGCCGGCGTGATCAGCATGTGGTCATTGCGCACCGCGATCGGGCCGTTCGGTGTGTCGATCACGTTGTGGCCGCCCATGAAGCGCGCGACGAACTCGCTGGCCGGATGGTTGTACACGTCGTGCGGCGAGCCGACTTGTTCGATCAGCCCGTGGTTCATCACCACCATGGTGTCGGCCAGCGCCATCGCTTCTTCTTGCGAGTGCGTGACGTGGATGAAGGTCAGGCCCAGTTCCTTCTGCCAGCGCCGCAATTCGGCGCGCATCTGGATGCGCAGGAAAGGGTCGAGCGCCGACAGCGGCTCGTCGAGCAGCAGCACGCGCGGCTCTGTGATGAGGGCGCGCGCCAACGCCACGCGCTGTTGCTGCCCACCGGAAAGTTCGGCCGGTTTGCGTTCGGCCAGATGGCCCATGGCCACGCGTTCGAGCAGGTCACGCGCCTGCTTCTGGCGCTCGACCTTGCCGATGCCCTTCATCTTCAAGCTGAAGGCGACGTTGTCGAGCGCCGAGAGGTGCGGAAAGAGCGCGAAGCTCTGGAACATCATGGCCGTGCCGCGCGCTGCGGCGGGCAGGTTGGTGATGTTGCGGTTGTCGAGCAGGATGTCGCCGCTCGACACCGACTCGTGGCCGGCGATCATGCGCAGCGTCGTGCTCTTGCCGCACCCCGACGGGCCCAGCAAACAGCAGTAGCTGCCGCTGGCGATGCGCAGATCGATCTGGTCGACAGCCGCGGGCGTGCCGGCAGCGTATTGCTTGGTCAGCGAGACGATTTCGACAGCCGCGGGCGGCAGGGCAGTGACAGCATCCATTGAATGCGGTTGTGCAAGACATGTGCCAGTTGCATCGCGGGCCGCGCGCACTCGACTGGTGCGACGCCGTAAACCGCGACACGCGATTCGGCGTCGAAATGGGGCGCCGGTGCCAGTGCCACCAAGCCGCAACCTGACTGGAGCCTGAAGTTGTCGATGCCCGAAACTGTGCGTCGATCGATGCCGCAGCCGCCCAAATCAGGGCGGCGCGAACTTGGCGGCGGCTACGTTTTTGAGCAGCGACTCGCGCTGAAAACGGGTCACGCCACGCACTCCTTCGGCGACCCACTTGGCGCGAGCGGCGTCGATGCTGCCGTCGCGTTGCCATTTCTCGACAGCGACCTGCGGGTTGTTGAGCATCGCGGCCATCCAGACGGCTTGCGCCGGTTCGAGCTTGGCGGCGCCGCGCTTGAAGTAGCGTTTGGCAGCCGATTCGGCACCGCACAAGTCGGTGCCCCAGGGCGCGTTGTCGAGGTACAGCTGGAGGATGCGCGCCTTGCCCAGCGTCTGCTCCATTTCGACGGCGTAGAGCAGCTCCCGCAGCTTGCGTTCGGCCGTGCGGTCGCTGCCGGTGACGAGCAGCCGGGCGAGCTGCTGCGTCAAGGTGCTGCCGCCGCGCTCGACCTGGCCGCGCTTCTGGTTGCTGTCGATCGAGGCCGTGAGCTCGGTCAGGTCGTAGCCGGTATGCGTGAAAAAACGCTGGTCTTCGGCGGCGATGACGGCGCGTGCGAGCCAGCTGTCGTTGGCGAGTTTGGCGGGCGCGCCGCAGCTGGTGCGGGCGCCGAGCATGGCGTCGGTGCCGAGCCCTTCGACGGTGAACTGCGCGATGCGCGGCTGCAGCGCGAAGGCGCCGGCGGGCAGCGTGAACTGGCCGCGCAGCGCCACCGTGCCGCCGATGCGGGCGCGCTGCAACTCGGGCAGCGCGGGCGCGAGCACCGCATACCAGAGCGCGATCGGCGCGTCGGGCAGGTCGATGTTGATGGGCAGCGATTTGGGCGTGAGCCGGCCGTCCCAGTTGCCGTGCAGGAGCGTGGCTCCGGCGGCTCCTGCCGCGCCGGCGTTGGCGAGGGGCATCGCCTCGAGCGTGCCGGCCAGCGCATTGCCATCGCGCCGGACGGTGGCGATCAGCTTGTCGAGCCGTATCGGCGCGGAGCCGAGCGCCGGGACCGACGCGCTGCACGGCGCGCAGCGCAGCTCGAGTGCGCCCACGCTGTCGTTCCAGGCGAAATGCACCGTGCCGAAACGCGTGTCGAGCGAGCGGCCGTCGAGCCAGGGTGCGAACCACGGCGAGGTTGCCACGCGGATGGCCGAGGGCACGCTCACATCGAAATCGACGGGGCCGAGCTTGACGCGTGTCTGCCATTCTCCTGCGGCCGGCGCCAGGGTAAAGCGCGCGATCAACACGACGGCCACACAGGCGGTGACGACCAGGGCCAGCAGCCCGAACAGCATGAAACGCAGCGTCTTCTTCACGGTTTTTTCAGTCTCTCTTGATTCGATATCTTTACATCGGTCTGGCGACGCTGGCGACAGTGATGGCCTCCCATGGTCCGGTCGAGTGGCCGCTGGCCGCCGCCCAGTACCAGGCTGAAGTGTCGGTGAAAGCGGCGCCCGTGGCATCGACGATGCGCTCGCAGACACGCAGGGTTTGTCCTTGTTGGCCTGGCTTGCCCGATGCATTGCGCGACGCGCTCCGCTCGGCGTCGAAGCATCGCCACAGCCGTTCTTGCGCGTCGCGCTCCAGCCGCGC
>JAQGMP010000230.1 GCA_028292285.1 Variovorax sp.
GCTGGCGCGCAGGGCGGCATGACGATAGCCGGTGCCAGTTCCCATTCGGCCGATCCGGCCGGCCTGGTCGATCTGAAGGTCATCGCCTTCGACGTCTTCGGCACCGTGGTCGACTGGCACAGCGGCATCGCCGCCGAGGCCGAACGCTTGCTGCCGGGTGTCGATGGCAGCGCCTTCGCCTTGGCGTGGCGCGCCGGCTACCAGCCCGCGATGAAGAGCGTGATGGAGCGTATGGCGGCCGACGAGGGCCGCACCGGCGGAGCCGGCGGTTTCACGCTGCTCGACGAACTGCACCTCAGCATCCTCGAACGCGTGCTGCGCGACTTCGGCCGGACCGATGTCGATCCCGCTCTCAAGCGCGAGCTCAACCTGGCGTGGCATCGGCTGCCCGCGTGGCCCGACTCGGCCGCGGGCTTGGCGCGGTTGAAGAAGAAATACATCGTCTGCACGCTGTCGAACGGCAACATCGGCTTGCTCACCGAGATGGCGAAGGGGGCAGGCTTGCCTTGGGATTGCGTGCTCTCGGCCGAGGTCTTCAAGGCCTATAAGCCCGATCCACGCACTTACCTCGGCGTGGCCGGGGTGTTCGACGTGGCACCGGCGCGGGTGATGCTGGCGGCAGCGCACCACGACGACCTGGCCGCGGCCCGCGCCTGCGGCCTCAAGACCGGCTACATCGAGCGGCCGAACGAGTTCGGTGCCGCGCGGCCGAAAGACGTGTCACCGCAACCCGGCAACTCGCTGCACGCGCGTGACATCGGCGCGTTGGCGGATCTGCTCGGCTGCTGAAAACGCCCTATACGGGCTCAGCCTTCGACCAGCTTTTCGACCGTGCGCAGATTGCGCGTGGTGATGCTGGACTTGTAGCGCGGCTTGGCCAGCAGCTTGGCGACCGGCGTGTCGGTGCTGGCGCCGCGCGGGCATTGCCAGTACAGCACGCCGTCCCCTGGCGCGACGCGTTCGATGCCGCTGTCCGTCGAGCCCGCGTCGCGAAGTAGCTCTCTCAAGACGGCGGCGTCGGCGCTGAAGACGACATACGGATGGTGTGCCTCGTCATCGCGCCCGAAGGGGTACGCCTTCGCCGACTTGGCCAGATCCGATTGCGGCGCCAGCACGATCCACGCGTCGTAGCCGAAGCGCTCGCGCAACGCGCCTTCGATCTGCTTCTTGAGCGCTGCCGCGCTGCCGGCAGCGTCGAACAGCACGTTGCCGCTCGCCAGCACCGTGCGCACGGCGCCAAAGCCGAGTTCGGCAAAGAGCGCCTTCAGGTCTGCGCTGCGGATCGTGATGCCGTTGACGTTGACGCCGCGCAGCAGGGCGGCATAACGGGTGACGGACTTGGAAGACGCCTTTGCGGTGGTCATCGCGCTTCGAGTCGATGAAGAAAGCGAAGCTTCAGCGCAGGCCGCCGCCGCTCGCGTCTTCCTTGCGCTGGATCAGCTCGATCTTGTAGCCGTCGGGGTCCGTCACGAAGGCGATCACCGTGGTGCCGCCCTTGACCGGACCGGCCTCGCGCGTGACGTTGCCACCGGCCGCCTTGATCTTGTCGCATGCCGCATAGGCATCGGGCACGCCGAGGGCGATGTGGCCGTAGGCGCTGCCGAGGTCGTAGCTTTCGGTGCCCCAGTTGTAGGTGAGTTCGATCTCGGCCTGCGCCGGATTGCCTTCGCCGTAGCCGATGAAAGCCAGGCTGTACTTGTACTCGGGGTTTTCTGAAGTGCGCAGCAGGTTCATGCCGAGCACCTTCGTATAGAAATCGATCGAGCGCTGCAGGTTGCCGACTCGGAGCATCGTGTGGAGCAATCTCATGTGGGGCTTCGTTGTAGTTGGAAGAAGCCTCCATTTTCGCGTGGTGCGCGACTCAGCGCTTGGGCAGTTCGAACACCAGGCAGGTGGTCGTGGCATGCGCGTACAGCGTGCCGTCGGGACCGACCAGCCGTGCTTCCGCCGTGGCCAGCTGGCGGCCGGAGTGGATCACCTTGCCGATGGCGCGCACGCGCTGCACTTTGGGCGTAAGGCCCTTGACGTAGTTGACGCCCAGTTCGGCCGTCGTGTAGCCGCGCCCCGGCGGCATCATCGTGTGGATCGAGCAACCCAATGCCGAATCGAGCAGGGTGGCAGCCCAGCCGCCATGGATCGTACCCAGCGGATTCAAATGTTCCGCCAACGGCTCGCCCTGGAAAATCGCCACGCCGGGGCTCACTTCGACGACGGTGAAGTTCAGCGTCTTGGCGATCGCGGCGTACGGAATCTTGCCGGCGATCATGGCCTGCATCACTTCGAGGCCGCTCATGCCTTCGATCTCTTCGGGCCTTGCCACGCCCGGTCCGGGCCCGGCATGCAGCAGTGCGTTGACTTCGGCTTCTCTCGCAATCCAGGCCTCGAGCTCGTCGTTATCTGCCACGGAATTTCCTCTAACAGTTGTAGATGCAACTATTGTAGATACAATAATCGTCCATGAAAGCCGCCACCGCGACACGAACCGAGACGCTGACCGAGCCGAAGGGCTGTACCAACTTCAAGCTGCGCAGCCTGGGCCGGGTGGTGTCGCGCCACTATGACGGCGCGTTGACCGCGTGCGGGCTCAAGACCTCGCAATATTCGCTGCTGTCGAATGTGATTCAACTCGGTCCGTTGCGCCCCGTCGATCTGGCGCGCGCTTTGCACGTCGAGGCTTCGACCCTTACCCGCAATATGAAGCCGCTGCTCGCTGCCGGCTTGCTGACCCAATGCGAAGGCGTCGACGCGCGCAGCAGGCTCATCACCATCACCGACGCCGGCCGCGCCAAGCGTGCCGAGGCGCAGCGCCTGTGGCGCGGTGCGCAGGTCGAGCTCAACAAGATTCTCGGAGCAGACCGCGTGGTGGCATTGCATCGACTGGTTGAAGACTCGCTGGCATTGCTCGATACCGGTGCCTGCGCCTCGCACGAAGCGTAGCTGTCGGCTGTCCTCCGTCTCTCGTCTCTCGTCCTTTATCCCTTTCTTTTTTCCATCGCAGAGGTCGCATGTTCGCTCACCAAGTTTCCGCATGGCTGCAGCGCCGCGGCATTCACTACGGCTGGATCGTCGCCGCCGTTACCTTCCTCACGATGCTAATGATGTCGGCCGCGCTCGGTTTGCCCGGCGCCATGATGCAGCCGCTCGGCAAGGAATTCGGCTGGAGCACCGAGCAGGTGTCATCGGCGTTGGCGTTGCGCTTCGCACTGTTCGGGCTCATGGGCCCGTTCGCGGCGGTGTTGATGGAACGTTACGGGCTGCGTGCGGTGATGTGCGTCGGGCTGGCGCTTGTCGGCTCGGGCATGGCGCTCGTCACGCTGGCGTCGCAGCTCTGGCAACTTTTCATCGTGTGGAGCCTGATGCTCGGCATCGGGACCGGCATGACGGCGCTGGTGCTCGGCGCGGTGGTGGCCAACCGATGGTTCGTCGGGCGGCGCGGGTTGGTCATCGGCATGCTGACGGCCAGCTCGGCCACCGGGCAACTGGCGTTTTTGCCGGTGGCGGCATGGATGATCGAACACTGGGGCTGGCGCTCCGCCACGGTGCCGGTGTTTGTCGGCGCTGCGGTGATCGCGTTGCTCTGCTTGCTGTTCGTGCGCAACCGGCCGTCCGATATCGGCTTGCTGCCGTACGGCCAGGCGCCTGCCGCACCGGGTGCTGCGCCGCCACCGCCCGCGATGGTCATGAACTGGCGCACGCCTTTCGTGACGCTGCGTGAAGCCTCGTCCAACAAGACCTTCTGGATCCTCGCCGGCACCTTTTTCATCTGCGGCCTCAGCACCAACGGCCTGGTGCAGACGCACTTTATTTCGCTGTGCGGCGACAACGGCATGGGCGCCGTGCCGGCTGCTTCGGTGCTGGCGATGATGGGCGCGTTCGACTTCGTCGGCACCATCCTGTCGGGCTGGCTGTCCGACCGCTACGACAACCGCAAGCTGCTCTTCTGGTACTACGGGTTGCGTGGCCTGTCGCTCTTCTGGCTGCCGCATTCGGAGTTCACGATCTACGGTCTGGGCTTGTTCGCGATGTTCTACGGGCTCGACTGGATCGCCACCGTGCCGCCGACGGTCAAGCTGGCCGGTGCCACCTTCGGTCCGCAGAAGGTCGGCCTGGTGTTCGGCTGGATTTTTGCTGCGCATCAACTCGGTGCCGCGACGGCTGCGTATGGCGCCGGCTTCGCGCGTACGCTGCTGCTGACGTACAGCCCGGCGCTGTACACCGCCGGCGCTGCGTGCTTGCTGGCCGCGGTGCTGGTGTTGATGATTCGCCGCCCTGCGGGTCCGGCCGCGGCGACACCCGCCAAGCAGCCGGTCGGCCCGACCGGCGCAGCGCGCGCTTGAGGGGAACGAGATGACCTCGTCCACCATCGATCCGCGCACGCGCCTGTTGCTCGAAGCGCCCATCGTTCCGACGCTGCTGCGGCTCGCCGCGCCCAACATCGTCGTGATGGTGGCGCAGGCCGCCGTCGGCCTGATCGAAACCTACTTCGTCGGCAAGCTCGGGCTCGATGCGCTGGCGGGCATGGCGCTGGTCTTTCCCATCGTCATGCTGATGCAGATGACGTCGGCAGGCGCCATGGGCGGCGGCATCGCCTCGTCGATTGCCCGTGCACTCGGTGCCGGCCGGCGCAATGATGCCGACGCGCTGGTACTGCACGCCGGCGTGATCGCCCTCGGTTTCGGCGTCGCGTTCTCTGCCGTGCTGTTGCTCGGCGGCCGCTGGCTGTACGCGCTGATGGGCGGCAGCGGTGCAGCGCTCGAAGCCGCATTGACCTACTCGCACTGGGTCTTCGCCGGCGCGATCCTGGTATGGATGTTCAACTCGCTCGCGGCGGTGATTCGCGGCACCGGCAACATGGCGGTACCGGCCAACGTGACGGTAGTGGGCGTGGTTTTTTTGATCCCGGTGTCGCCGTTGCTGATCTTCGGCTGGGGTCCGATCCCGGGCATGGGCATTGCGGGCGGCGCCATCGCGTTGCTCCTCTACTACCTCGGCGGCACGATCGCGCTGCTCATGTATTTGCGATCGAGCCGCAGTTTGCTCAAGCCCCGATTCGCCGGGGTGAAGCTGCGCTGGCCGTTGTTCCGCGACATCCTCGTCATCGGGCTGATCGGCTCCATTTCAACCGTGGCGACCAATCTGTCGATCGGCATCGCGACCGCGCTGTCGGGCCACTTCGGCGCCGGTGCGATCGCCGGGTATGGCACCGCGTCGCGGCTCGAATATCTGCTGGTGCCGCTGGTGTTCGGCCTGGGTGCGCCGCTGGTCGCGATGGTCGGCACCTGCATGGGGGCGGGCCAGCGCGAGCGCGCCATGCGGGCAGCTTGGACCGGTGCCGCAATGGCTTTTGCGTTGACCGAAATCATCGGCATCGCAGCGGCGATCTTCCCGCGTGAATGGCTCGGCCTGTTCGGCAGCGACCCGGCGATGCTCGAGACCGGTGCGCAATACCTGCGTGCCGCCGGACCGATGTACGGCTTCTTCGGCATCGGCCTGGTGCTTTACTTTGCGTCGCAGGGCGCGGGCCGACTGCTCTGGCCGGTAATCGGCAATCTGGCCAGGCTGGCGGTCGCCGGCATCGGCGGTTGGCTGGCGCTGCGCTGGGGCGGCCAGCTGGCGCAGGTGTTCGCAATGCAAGGCGTCGCGATGGTGGTGTACGGCATCGTCATCGCATCGGCCATCGCCGGCGGTGCCTGGTTCGGCCGGGTCGGCTGGCCGCGCAGCACGGCCGGATTGCTCCGGCGGCTGCAGCAGGCCTGACCGCGTCCGCTGCCGATCTCAACGGCGATACGGATTGTTCGGTGCGCGGTCGTAGCGATTCGGCACGCCGTCGCGGTCGTTGTCCCAACGCCCGCGGCGGTGGTCCCAGCGGCGGCGGTCTTCCCAGCGGGGCTCGTGGCGGTAGTAGCCCGGTGCGTTGTAGTAGCGCGGAGGCGGGCGATGGTAGTAGCCGGGCGGCGGCGGGGCCGGCACGACATAGACCTGCGCCTGAATCATGTGGCCACCAAAGGGCGTCGCCTGCGCTGCGGTGCCGATGGCACCGAGCGACAGCAAGGCGGCTGCGGCGATGGCGAAAGAGAGCTTTTTCATGGCAACTCCGGTGAAGTGATAGGAGCCACTATCGTCACCGGCCGATGTGAAGTCTTTGTAAGCCGCATGCGAAGTGTCATGAATAACTGTAAGCCGTCAGCGGGCACTCAGCCTCGGTGCTTGCCTGCGGAAGTCGATGCTGGAGCCGGCAGCATCCGCCGCAGTGCGTCGAAAAACAGATCGGACTGCTCGCGCTCGCTTTGCACTTGCGCGGCGACCCGCTCCGCCAGCTGCGCCTCGACCGGCGCCAGCGGCCGGCCTGTCGACTGCGCGATGACCTGGTGCAGGCAGGCGCGCTCCAGATAGTACAAATCGTCGTACGCATGCGCGATGGTGGCGCCGGCAACGATCACGCCGTGGTTCGCCAGGAAGGCGACGTCCTTGCCCGCCATGGCGTGCGCGATGCGTTCGCCTTCGGCGTCGTCCAGCGCGAGTCCGTTGTAGCGGGCGTCGATGGCGATGCGGTGCATGAAGCGCATCGCGTTCTGGCTCAGCGTCGGGTCGAGCGCGCGGTCGGTCGTGAGCGTGAGCGCCGTCGCGTAGGGCATGTGGCAATGCAGCACCACCGCATGACCCGTGATGCGGTGCACCGCGCCGTGGATGAAGAGGGCGGTCGGCTCCACGCGGTGCCGCCCCGCGAGCACGTTGCCGCGCACGTCGATCAGCACAATGTCGTCGGCACCGATCTCGCTCCAGTGCAGGCCGCGCGGGTTGATGAGCAAGCGGTCTTGCGCGCCGGGCAGCAGCACGCTGAAGTGATTGCAGACGCCTTCGGACAAGCCGTGGTGGGCGGCGGCGCGCAAGGCCAGCGCCAGGTCGTCGCGCAGCTGGCGCACGGCGGGGCTGGCGTAGTCGGCGTCGGCGGACATCGTGAGCACGTCGGGCAGCGCCGCCATCACGCGCGCACCACGCCGTTGTACGCGGCGACGAATGCCATGGCGATGTCGCGCACCGCCGACGCGTCCTTGCCCGGCTTGTACAGCGACGAGCCGATGCCGAAGCCGGTGGCGCCCGCCGCCCGCCATTCCGCCATGTTGTTCGGTGTGATGCCGCCGACGGGCATCAACGGCGTGCCCTGCGGCAGCACCGCCAGCAAGGCCTTGACCACGGCCGGCGATGCCAGCTCGGCCGGGAACAGCTTGAGTCCGGTGGCACCGGCCGCCAGCGCACCGAACGCTTCGGTCGGCGTCATCACGCCGGGCAGGCACACCATGCCGAGCCGGGCGGCTTCGGCAATCACATCGGCATTGAAATTGGGCGAGACGATGAGTTCGCCGCCGGCTTCGCGCACCTCGTGCACCTGCGCCCTGGAAAGCACCGTGCCGGCGCCCACCAGCGCTTGCGGAAAGCGGGCCCGGAGCAGCGCGATGCTCTCGTACGGTTGCGGTGAATTGAGCGGCACCTCGAGCAGCCGGAAGCCAGGCTCGACGATCGCGTCGCCGACGGCGTGCGCTTCGGCGGGCGAGAGGCCGCGCAGGATGGCGACAAGCGGGAGTTCGCGCATCGCGGCGCTGAATTTTTCGATGGGGGTCATGTGGATCATGTGGATCAGGGGGTGCTCGGGGAGGGCGCGCCGTGGAAGGCGTGGGGGGTGTTGGCGGCGCAGCGGGTCAAGGCGTTGTTCTTTGATAAGCCGACAGCGCATGCAGCCCGGCCCAGGTGGCTTCTGCGCCGAGCGTGCGGGTCGCGACGCCCATCGTCCGGAGCGCCAGCGCGTAGCGATCGGTCAGGTTCGACGAGCCGATCAGCACCACCTCGCCGACCGCATGCAGCGATTGCGTGCGCAGCTCTTCGCCGATCAGCAGCCCCGAAAGATAGCTCGCCACTTCGCCGCGCGGCATGCGCTCGAACAAAGGAAGCGAGCGTGCGCCGAAGGCGTTGT
>JAQGMP010000232.1 GCA_028292285.1 Variovorax sp.
GCGGCGGCGGCGGCGGCAGGCGCAGCTTCTGGTGCAAGGGTGGCCGGCGCCGCATTCGATGCAGCCGCCGGCGCCGGTTCGACAGAACCCGTTGCAGCCGGCGCAGCCGCTGGCGGCACGACAGCCACCGGAGCTTCTGGCGCCGCGCCGCTACCGGAGAACCAATACCACCCGGCGCCTGCAAGGATCGCAACCAGCAGCAAGATCACGCCGATCCCGAAACCGCCCGATGCTTTCGGCGCGGGCAAAGCCAGCGGAGCCTCCGGATGGCGGCGCGGTGCAACGTCATCCGCCGCGACGAAGGTCGATGACGGCGGGCCCCGCTGCAAGAAATAGGACGACGACGGGGGTGAAGAGGGTGGGAACAAGGCCGACTCCGCCATCGACGGCGCCAGCAGCGTCGACTCGGCAGTCACGCGCTGCGCACGCGACGCCGGGCTCACGATGACGGTTCTTTCGTCCTCGAAAGGCGTTGCGGCCGTGCTCGATCGTGCCGGTGCGGAAACGCCCGGCTCGAACAAGCCAACCGGCGACCTGGATGTCTGCAACGGCGCTGGCTCGGTCGCAGGCCATTCGCTTGCGTGCGCGGCTTCTGTGCGCACCTTCGACTCCGGCGCCAACTTGCCGCCGCACCCTTTGCAAAACCTGGCGCCGTCACGGTTTTCGGTGCCGCACGCGGGACATACCACAGCCATATCGCACCTTCACAGATATTTGTAACTATGCTAAACCGTGGATTGCGGGATGCATCCCTGCGGACCCGAACTGTTACTCGGCGGGCAGCGCCGCGCTAGCGCCGAATCCCGCCATCCCCGAACCTCAGGTGACCGCGACCCGTTTGGGCTTGTTCACCATGCGCTTTGCAATCACAGCGCCCAATGCCAACACCAACTCGAGGGCGAGACCGGGTTGCCGATTCGACATTTCGGAAAAGCGGGTTGCCGTCAGCCGCCAGACCCGCGCGGGCCCGGTGGCCACCACATTGGCGGAGCGCGGCAGGCGCGAGAAAAACGAGCCTTCTCCCACGACCGAGCCCGGATTCAAGATCGCCAACTGCATCTGCCCCTTGTCGCCGATCAGGTGGACGCTGAGCGCGCCACTCTCGATGAAGAACAAGGTTCGGTCCTGCGCGTTCTGGTCGATTAAAACCTGGCCGACCGCCAGATCGGCTGCTTGCAGATAGCTGGCGAGCATCTCCCATTGCGGCGGCGTCAGCGCCGGCGCAAAGGCGTCGTAGCTCGTGTTCTGCGCAACGGCGCGGCACAAATCCTGAATGGTCGATGACATGGCTTCAACACCTGCGTTAGGTGGGCGCAGTATGGCGGAGTGTCTCCCATAACAGCGACAAATGTCACATATACATACGATGACTGATCACTTGCCGATGCAGAAGCGGGAAAAAATCACGCCCAACAAATCGTCAGCGCCGAATTCGCCTGTGATTTCGTTGAGCGCATTTTGTGCAAGGCGCAGCTCCTCCGCCAACAGATCCAGCAACTGGGCCCGCGCGAGCAGATGCGCGTTTGCAATGGCGAGGTGCTCGCTCACCCGCGCCAGCGCCTGAACGTGCCGGGCACGTGCCAGATAAATCCCTTCGGGCACAGCTTGCCAGCCGGCGACCTCGAGCAGCTTGTCCCGCAGCACTTCGATGCCGACACCGGTTTTGGCCGACAACGTAATTCCCGGCCGAGGTCTGGGCGCCTCGACGGCGTCCTCCTTGTTCCAGACATCCATTACCGGCACCGTGGCCGACAGCCTGGACTGCAACCCTTTCAGGATTTCGTCGTCCGCCGCCGCATAGGCATCGGAGTTGGCGCGCGTCAGGTCGTGCAGAAACAGCACCGCGTCAGCGCCGCCGATCTGGCCCCAAGCACGCGCGACACCGATCTGCTCGACCTCGTCGGCGCTGTCACGCAGGCCCGCCGTGTCGGCGACATGCAACGGCACGCCGTGGATCTGAATGGTCTGCGACACGACATCGCGCGTCGTGCCCGGCACCGCGCTGACGATGGCGAGTTCGGCGCCCGCCAGTGCATTCAGCAGGGAGCTCTTGCCCGCGTTGGGCTGGCCGGCGATGACCACCTTGATGCCTTCGCGCAGCAGGGCGCCCTGGCGTGCGCGCGTTTGCACGGCGGCCACCTGCGCTTGCAGTGAAGCGAGTTGCCCGGCCGCATCGGCCTTCTGCAAAAAGTCGATTTCTTCTTCCGGAAAATCAAGCGTGGCTTCCACCAGCATGCGCAGATTGACCAGCGCATCGCGCAACACGTGAATCTCGTTAGAGAACTCGCCCGAAAGCGATCGGCTCGCGCTGCGGGCTGCAGCCTCGGTGCTGGCATCGATCAAGTCCGCAATGGCTTCGGCTTGCGCCAGATCGATCTTGCCGTTCAGAAAAGCACGCTGGCTGAACTCGCCGGGCTCGGCTACGCGCAGGTGAGGCAACCTCGCATGCCCGCTCGCCGCGTCGATGTCCGCGGCGGCTTCGAGGCAGCGTGCCACCAGCAGCTGCAGTACGACGGCGCCGCCGTGCGCCTGCAGTTCGAGCACGTCTTCGCCCGTGAAGGAGTGCGGGGCCGGAAAATGGATCGCCAGGCCGCGATCGATCGGCTCACCGTGCGCATCCCGAAAAGGCAGGTAGGTCGCTTCGCGCGGCTTGAGCGCGCGCCCGCACAGCGCCTCGATGAGCGGCGAAAGACGCGCACCCGACACACGCACGATCCCCACGGCACCTCGCCCCGGCGCGGTGGCGACGGCGACGATCGGATCTGTTGTGCGGGCGAGCATGAGGCGATTCTTTCAGTTCTTTGGGCACGTTCGCGCCGCCCACAAAAAAGGCCGCTTTCGCGGCCTTTCGGATCGGTGCGCCTTGACGCTACTTCTTGTTCCCCAACACGCCCAGGCGCTTGTTGATGAACCATTGTTGCGTGATCGACAACACGTTGTTGGTGATCCAGTACAGCACCAGGCCAGCCGGGAAGAAGATGAACATCACGCTGAACGCGAGCGGCATGATCCACATCAGCTTGGCCTGCATCGGATCGGGCGGCGTCGGGTTAAGCCAGGTCTGGAACAACGAGGTGCCCGTCATCACGACCGGAAGGATGTACCACGGGTCGGGTGCCGAAAGGTCATGAATCCAGCCGATCCACGGCGCGTGACGCATTTCGACCGACGACAGCAAAACCCAATAGAGCGCGATGAACACGGGGATCTGGATCACGATCGGCACGCAGCCGCCCATCGGATTGACCTTTTCCTCGCGATAGATGCGCATCATCTCCTGCTGCATCTCTTGCGGCTTGTCTTTCAACCGCTCGCGCATTTCCGTCACCTTCGGGCTGATGGACTTCATCTTGGCCATGCTGGCGTATGCCTTCGCATTGAGCCAATAGAAAGCAGCCTTCAGCAACACGACCAGCGCAACGATCGACCAACCCCAGTTGCCGAGCAGCGCGTGGATTTCGTTAAGCAGCCAGTAAAGCGGCTTGGAGATGATGGCGAAGATGCCGTAGTCCTTGACCAAGTCCAGGCCCGTCGCCGTGGCTTCCAGCGTCTTCTCGATTTCCGGCCCGGCGAACAGCGTGCTGGTGACGACTTGCGAGGCACCGGGTGCGATCTTCGGCAGGGCTGCCACCATGGCGATCGAATACAGGTTGTCGCCCAGATCGCGGACGCGGAATTCGCGTTTGAGCTGGTCGCTGCCGGCGCCGGTCAGAAGCCAGGCCGACACGAAGTAGTGCTGGACCATCGCGACCCAGCCATCGGTCGCTGCCGGCGGTGGCTCGGCCTTGCCCTTGGCGATGTCCTTGAAGTCGAGCTTGTGGAACTTCTTCTCGCTCGTGTAGGCGGCCGGGCCGGTAAAGGTATTGGTGCCGAACATCGTGCCGGCCGCCACCGTGCCATGCCGAACCAGTTGCAAGTAGAGCTGCGCGTCGCGCGGCTGGTCGCTCACGTTCACGACTTCGTGGCGCACGCCGATCGAATAGCTGCCGCGATTGAACACGTAGGTCTTGACGTATTTCAGGCCGCCGACCGGCTGGCTCTCGAAAGTGACTTCAAGCGTGTTCTGGCCGTCGGCCATGTCGCGAGGGCCGGCTTTCGCGGCCATCGATGTGAGATGGTTTGGAAATTTGTCGCCGCTGTCGACCGGGTTGATCAGGCCTGTTTGCGCGACATAGCGCGTTGCCGGCGAGCCGTCTTCGAACAGGACAACGTGCCTGCTGCGATCGGCGTTGTCTTCATACTTGAGCAGTTCGAGGTGGTCGACCGTTGCACCCTGGCTGTCGATGTCCGCCTTGAAGAGATCGGTGGTGATCGCGATGCGTTCGCTCGCCGCCGGAGCCGCTGCCTGCGTCGGCACGACACCTGCTGTACCCGACGTAGAGGAGGAGGCCGTCGGCACGCCGCCATTGTTGGATGCGCCGGTCGCCGCGGGGGTGGTCGCCGCGGTGGAAGACCTGCTCGACGGCAGGAACGTCGGCTTGTTGCCGTTGAACACTTGCCATTGATCCCACAACAGCACCAGTGAAAAGCCAAAGATCACCCAGAGGATGGTTCGGCG
>JAQGMP010000235.1 GCA_028292285.1 Variovorax sp.
TGGGTGTCGAGCCAGTCGAGCGCCTCGCCTTCTGCGCCTTCCGGGGCGTCCACGCTGTCGCCTCCCGTGATGCAGACGGCCGCACTGCCGCACGCGCGCAGCAGCCGGGCCAGTGCCGGTATGTCGCTGCGGTCATTGCGGCCGGTGCCTTGGTCGGAGCCGCCGTCATCGGAAGCCAGCAAGCGCTGTGCTTCACGCAAGTTCGGCGTGATGACGGTGGCACGTGGCAACAGAAGGTCGCGATAGGCCCGGAGCACCGCCGCATCGGCAAACGGCTTGCCTGTACTGGCCGCCAGCACCGGGTCAACCACCAGCGCGACGGGGCGCTCGCGCCGCAGCAAGTCGACCCACCGGGCGACGCATTCCACCTGCGCGACGCCACCGAGCAAGCCGGTCTTGACGACGAGCGGCGGCATGTCGGCCGCGAGTGCTTCGAGCTGGGCATCGAGCCATTCGACCGGCAGCGGCTCGATGCGCGCGACGCTGCGCGAGTTCTGCGCCGTGACGGCGGCCACCACCGGACACAGGTGCACGCCGAACGCGTCGGCCGCGCGCTGGTCGGCCGCCAGCCCGGCGCCGCCCCCGCTGTCGGTGCCGGCAATGCTCCAGATCACTGGCAGGTTCATCGCAGGCCCTCGCCGATGAGAAACGGCTGGCCGCCCACCGGCGTGCTGGCCACCGCGAAATCCTGCCGCGCCATCACGCCGGCCCGCCAGCCACCGCGCCCGGCCTCGACGGCATGCCGAAACGCCGCCGCCATTCGCACCGGATCGCGCGCCTGCGCGACAGCGGAATTCAGCAGCACCGCGTCGAACCCCATTTCCATCGCCAGCGCCGCATGTGAGGGCGCACCGATGCCGGCGTCGACGATCAACGTTGCATCAGGCAAGCGCTCGCGCAAGGTGCGCAGGGCCCAGGGGTTCAACAGCCCCTGCCCCGAGCCGATGGGCGCGCCCCAGGGCATCAGCACGGCGCAACCTGCGTCGAGCAGACGCCGACCGGTGACCAAGTCGTCGGTGCAATATGGCCAGACCACGAAGCCATCGCGCACCAGCGTGCGCGCGGCGACCAGCAGTTCGACCGGGTCGGGCTGCAACGTGTGCTCGTCGCCCACGACCTCGAGCTTGATCCACGCGGTGTCGTACATCTCGCGCGCCATGTGCGCCAGCGCGACCGCATCGCGCGCGGTGCGGCAGCCGGCGGTGTTGGGCAACAACCGCGCGCCGTGCAGCATCAGCGCGTCACGCACGATCGCCATGAAGCCGTTGTCGCCGCCGCCTGGATCGGGCCTCGCCAGCGCGCGCTTCAGGCCGACGGTGACCACCTGCGTGCCAGCCGCCGCGATCGCGTCGCGCAGCGTGTGCGGCGATGGATAGCCTGCGGTGCCCAGCAAAAACCGGCTGTTCATCTGCACGCCATCGACCGTCCAGCTGTCGCTGAATGGTTGCGCCGATTGTTGTGTCATCAGAATCTCCCCGGCTCAGCCGCCGACGATGGGTTGAAAGAAAAGCACGACGTCGCCCGATTGCAGAACGCACCGGTCGCGCTGCCCGCGCGGGACGAAATCGCCATTGACCGCCGTGCCCATGGCGAGCGAGGCATGGCCCAAGGCCTGCATCAACGCCGACAGCGTGGTGCCGGCCGCGACCTGGTGCGGCGCACCGTCCAGTTGCACGGTGATGGATGCTTCAGGATGAGTGGCGGCGTTCATGCGGAGAGCGCCTCGTCGACCAGCGCCGGGGCCAGCAACCAGCCGTGCCTGAACAGGCCGTTGATGCGGACGAGGCCGTCGCGCACATCGACCAAGGGCGCATGGTCCGGCAGCGCGGGCCGCAGGTTGCGGTCCAGCCGCAGAATCCGCGCTTCGGCCAGCGCCGGCAAGATGCTGTGCGCCGCGGCCATCAGCTCGACCGCGCTTTGCAAGGACACCGGCGAACGGTCTTCGCTTTCGATCTCGCTGGCCCCCACGATGACCACATCGCCGGGCCGCGGCACGACATAGACGCGATGGCGCGGATGCAGCAACCGCACCGGCCGTGTCAGCCCGAGTCCCGGCGCATGCAGCCAGACCGTTTCGCCGCGAACGCCGCGTACCGGCAACGCCGGCTGCGCCCCGACGCCGCGCACGTCGAACACTCTGTCGAAGCGCCGCCAGCCGAGCCCATCCACGTGAAGCGCGCCGGGCTCGAGCTCGGTCACGCGCCGCTGCCAGCACCAGCGCACGCCGTCTGCGCCATCGTGCAGCGCGGCCATCGCGGCGGCAGCGTCGATCTGCGCTTCGCCCGGCAGCAGCCACGCATGCGCGGCACCGGACACGGCGGGCTCGAGCGCCGCCAGCGCGGCGGCATCGAGGGATTGCGGCGCCCTGAGACCGGCGACGCTGTGACTGCCCAAGCGGGCGAGCACACGCTCCGCGCTGCTCCGATCTGCACGATGCGCCAGCATCAGGCTGCCGCGCTCCGCGAAGAACGGCGGGCCCGGAAGCTGCCGCACGATGTCGCGCCAGAGCCCGATGGAACGCAGGCCGCGGGCGGCGATATCGGCCGTCGCGTTGTCGAGCTCGGCCAGCGGACTCAACATGCCGGCTGCCGTGAAGCCGGCGGCGCCCTGGCCGTCGAAGCGCGGCGCGGCGCTGTCCGCGGGATCGAACACCGTCACCGCATGGCCGGCGCGCGCGAGCCGCCAGGCGAGCAACCGTCCGAGCAAACCCGCACCGGCAATGCCAAAGCTTTTTGCGACGGCCACGCTCAGGCCTGCGGCACGATCGGAATGTAGAGTTCGCCGCCGGCCGCCTTGAACTCGCTCGACTTGCCGGCCATGCCCGCATCGAGCGCCTGCGTTTCCGTCAGGCCGCGTTGTGCCGCGAACTCGCGCACCTCCTGCGTGATCTTCATCGAGCAGAACTTCGGCCCGCACATCGAACAGAAGTGCGCGACCTTGCTGCTGTCCTTGGGCAAGGTTTCGTCGTGAAACGCACGCGCCGTGTCCGGGTCAAGACCCAGGTTGAACTGGTCTTGCCAACGAAAGTCGAAGCGCGCCTGCGACAGCGCATCGTCGCGCGCCCGCGCACCGGGATGCCCCTTGGCGACGTCGGCCGCATGCGCTGCGATCTTGTACGCGATGATCCCCTGCTTCACGTCGTCGCGGTCGGGCAGGCCCAGATGTTCCTTGGGTGTGACGTAGCACAGCATGGCGGTGCCGGCCCAGCCGATCATCGCCGCACCGATGGCGCTGGCGATGTGGTCGTAGCCCGGCGCGATGTCGATGGTCAACGGGCCGAGCGTGTAGAACGGCGCCTCGTGGCAGGTCTTGAGCTGCTCGTCCATGTTGGCCTGGATCAAGTGCATCGGCACGTGGCCCGGTCCCTCGATCATGGTCTGCACGTCGTGCTTCCATGCGACGGTCGTGAGCTCGCCCAGCGTGTGCAGCTCGGCAAACTGCGCCTCGTCGTTGGCATCCGACGCACAGCCCGGGCGCAAGGCGTCGCCGAGCGAGAAGCTCACGTCGTACGCCTTCATGATGTCGCAGATGTCTTCGAAGTGCGTGTAGAGAAAGCTCTCCTTGTGATGCGTGATGCACCACTTGGCCATGATCGATCCGCCACGCGACACGATGCCGGTGCGCCGCCCCGCCGTGAGATGGATGAAGGCCAGCCGCAGTCCTGCGTGGATGGTGAAGTAGTCGACGCCCTGCTCCGCCTGCTCGATCAGCGTGTCGCGGTAGATCTCCCAGGTGAGGTCTTCGGCCACGCCGTTTACCTTTTCGAGCGCCTGGTAAATCGGCACCGTGCCGATCGGCACCGGGCTGTTGCGGACGATCCAGTCGCGCGTGGTGTGGATGTTGCGGCCGGTCGAAAGATCCATCACGTTGTCGGCGCCCCAGCGAATCGACCACACCAGCTTTTCGACCTCTTCCTCGATGCTCGAAGTCACCGCCGAATTGCCGATGTTCGCGTTGATCTTGACCTTGAAGTTGCGCCCGATCGCCATCGGCTCGACTTCCGGGTGATTGATGTTGGCGGGGATGATTGCGCGGCCGCGGGCCACTTCGTCGCGCACGAACTCGGGCGTGATGATCTTCGGAATGCTCGCGCCCATCGGGTTGCCGGCCAAGCGCTTTTCGCGCGCCGCGTCGGCCATGTACTGCGCCATCCATTCGCGTTTGCCGTTCTCGCGCAGCGCGACGTATTCCATCTCGGGCGTGACGATGCCGCGCCGCGCGTAGTGCATCTGAGTGACGTTGCCCGTGTGGTGCGCGCCGCTGCTCGCACGGCGCGGCGTGCGTTGCAGCGCCGCGGCGCCGGCACGCAATTCGGCGATGCGCTGCGCATCGCGATCGGCATGCGTCGCGCCGTCGTCGAGCGCCAGATGCAGGCGCCCTTCGTAGCGCTCGGTGTCGCCGCGCTCGGCGATCCACGCATCGCGCACGCCGGGCAGTCCGCGCCGCACGTCGATGTCGATCGCGGGATCGGTGTACGGGCCGGACGTGTCGTAGAGCGACACGCGCTCGCCGTTGGTCAGCGCCACCTCGCGCACCGGCACGTTGAGGTCTGCGCGGCTGCCGGCGATGGCGCCTTTGGTCGAAGCGGGAAAGGGTTCGCGCGTGAGCGAGAGAAGAGACGCGAACTTGTCGATGGCATTCATGCGGGGCACTCCTGGTTGTTGAACAACGGGTGCTCCGCGATGGCTCCGGGGCGGCGCCCGTCATCGGCGGACGGGCACACAGGGGAGTCGCAGCTCTTCTTACGCTGGTATGAACCAGATCAAGTTCGCGGGTTCGGACTGACCATCTCAGCACGCGCTTGCGTGCACCCCGGAGCGGGGCCGATTCTGAGCACGGCGCGCGCGGAAGTCAACCGGTGCCGCTGCGAGTGGCGGTCTTTCAGGACAATGAAGATGCGGCCAAAATACGGCATGACCCCCGGACTTTTCAAGAAAGCGCGATGACCACTTCCGCATCTCCAACGTCCTACAAACGCGACTTTCCGACAGCGTTCGGCGCGATCCGCAAGCTGCTCGCCGATGGCAACGACACGACGCAGGTGTTCGTCATCATGCGAGCGCTCAACGGCCCGGTGCCGCGCCAGAACTACGCTCGCTTGATGCAAACGCCAGCTGGCAGAAAGCTGGCCTATCGGCGCGTCGAACTCGCCGAGCGGTTTTCCGATCCGGCCTTCATCGCGAGCTTTGCGCCGGGCACCGTCGGCGCCGAATACCGCGCGTTTCTCGAACGAACCGGGTACTCCGCTGCCGGTCTCGCCGAGATATCGAATCTCAATCGCGAGCCACTGGTCGAAGATCCCTACGCATGGTCCGCAAGGCGCACGCGCGACGTGCACGACATCTGGCATGTGCTCACCGGCTACAAGGCCGACGAGAGCCTGGGCGAAGCGGCGCTGGTCGCGTTCAGCTTTGCGCAGTCGGGCGGACTGGGCTGGGCCTTCATCGCCTTGGCAGCATCGCTGAAGAGCCTGCGCGTGACCGGCAACGCCGCGTTCGCGCGTGCAGTGATCGAAGGCTGGCGCAACGGCCGCAGGGCAGCTTGGCTGCTCGGCGAAGACTACGAGCTGCTACTTCACGAGCCGCTGACCGGCGCGCGCGAACGACTGGGCATCGCGCGTCCTGCCCGCTATGTGTCGGCGCAAAGCGTGCTCGCAGAGCATCTCGCCTGAGCGATGACCAGCCGGCACCGCTCGCGAGGTTCGACCCCGCTGTTGGCCGCAGCGTTGTCTGTCGCACTGTTGTTGGCGGCTTGCGGCAGCACGCCGCCTTCGGCACCTTACGCACCGCGTTCGATGTTGTCGTCGGACCAGGCGAACGACATCGCGATCCACGCGCTGGGCCTGGTCGGCACGCCCTATCGCTACGGCGGCAATTCGCTGGAAGGCGGCTTCGACTGCAGCGGCCTCATCGGCTATGTCTATCGCTCCCGCATGGGCGCCGCGCCGCCGCGCACCGTGGCGCAGCTGTCCGACTTCGGCGATCCCGTGGCGACGCGCGACCTCCGCTCCGGCGACATGGTGCTCTTCGGCAGTGGGCGGCCGACGCATGCGGGCATCTATGTCGGCGAAGGCCGCTTCGTCCATGCGCCGTCGACTGGCGGTGAAGTGCGGCTCGACCGCCTGGACGGACCCTACTGGTCGCGGCAAACGCTCAAGGTGCGCAGGCTCTGACCGTCGCGAACGCAGCGAATCCAAACGTTGGCGCGGCGCTGGCGCTCCCTTGATATGCGTCAAGCCCGACGGCGTCGATCGGCCGCAAGCTGGCGCCAGATTAAAAGGATCAAGGCATGTTCAAACGCATTCTGGT
>JAQGMP010000256.1 GCA_028292285.1 Variovorax sp.
GGACGCTTCAAGCGGCATCGCTGGCCGCGGCGGCCTGGCTGCTGTTGCTTGCCTGAGCGAAAAATCACCCCCGCACCGCAGCCCGCTCCCCCATCTGCCCCCGCCGCAACTCCCCTTGCCGCTCGAACATCCACCCCGGATATTCCGGCGCCAGCGCGCTCGCATCGCCGATTTTCTTCAGGTCGTCTTCACTCAACGCCACCTTGGTCGCAGCCATGTTGTCGGTCAGCTGATCGGGCCGCTTGGCGCCGAGGATCACGCTGGTCACCTGCGGTTGATGCAGCAACCACGACAGTGCGATCTGCGCGACCGAGACGCCCTTGGCTTCAGCGATCGGTCGCATCGCATCGACGCAATCCCACGCGCGCTCCTTGTTGACCGGCGGAAAATCGAACTCGACTCTTCGACTGCCGGCTTCGCCTTTTTGCTCGCGGCCGAATTTGCCGCTGAGCAAGCCACCGGCCAGCGGACTCCACACCATCAGGCCGACGCCTTCGCTCTTCAACATCGGCACGAGCTCGCGTTCCAGGTCGCGGCCGGCCACCGTGTAGTACGCCTGCAGCGACTCGAAGCGCGCCAAGCCGAGCCGCTCGGAGATGCCGAGCGCCTTGGCGATTTGCCACGCCGCCCCGTTCGACACGCCAACGTACCGCACATGGCCGTGCCGCACCAGCTGGTCGAGCGCGCGCACCGTCTCTTCGATCGGCGTCGCAGGGTCGAAGCCGTGGATTTGATAGAGGTCGATGTGCTCCAGCTGCAGCCGCTTCAGGCTCGCCTTGACGCCGTCCATGATGTGGCCGCGGGTCGCGCCGCGTGCGTTCGGGCCCTTGCCGGTGTCGCCGAACACCTTGGTTGCGACCACGATGTTTTCGCGCGGCACCTTCAGGTTCTTCAATGCCTGGCCGGTGATCTGCTCCGACACGCCGCCCGAGTACACATCGGCGGTGTCGATGAAATTGATGCCGCCGTCGATCGCCTGGCCGACGAGCCGCTCGGCGTCGCTCTGCTGCAAATCGCCGATCTTTTGCCAGATGCCGTCGCTGCCGCCGAAGGTCATGGTGCCGAGGCAAAGCTCCGAAACGAAGAGGCCGGTGCGGCCGAGTGGGTTGTGACGCATGAAAAGACTCCGTTGAAGAATTGTGAAGAAACGCGACGGGAAACCGGGCGCATGTGCAGCGCAGAATACGCCGGATGAAAGCACCTCCCAGACTGCAGGTTTTGGTCGACGAAGGCCTCATCGACACGGTCGTGCGCCAGTTGATGAGCGGCAAGGAGGCGATGGTCTATGTCGTTCGCAGCGGCGACGACACGCGCTGCGCCAAGATCTACAAGGAAGCGACGAACCGCAGCTTTCGCCAGGCTGTCGACTACACCGAAAACCGCAAGGTCAAGAACTCGCGGCAGGCCCGCGCCATGGCCAAGGGCACCAAGTTCGGCCGTCAAGCCACAGAGGCCGCATGGCAAAGCGCCGAGGTCGACGCGCTCTACCGCCTGGCCGCGGCCGGCGTTCGCGTGCCCACGCCCTACAACTTCGCTGAAGGCGTGCTGTTGATGGAACTCGTCACAGATGCCGACGGCGACGCGGCGCCGCGCCTCAACGACTGCGTGTTCACTGCGGAAGAAGCGCGCGGCCACCACGCGACGCTCATCAAGGAAGTCGTGCGCATGCTGTGCGCCGGCGTCGTGCACGGCGACTTGTCGGAGTTCAACGTGCTGCTCGCGGCCGATGGCCCGGTCATCATCGACTTGCCGCAGGCCATCGACGCGGCCGGCAACAACCACGCCAATCGCATGCTGCTGCGCGACGTCGCCAACCTGCGCAACTTCTTCGGGCAGTTCGCGCCGGAGTTGCTGCAGACCAATTTCGGCGACGAGATCTGGTCGCTGTACGAAAGCGGCGCGCTGCAGGTCGAGACGCCGCTGACCGGTCGCTTTGCCCGCCAGACCGGTCCGGTCGACGTCGGCAACGTGCTGCGCGAGGTCGACGATGCAAAGGCCGAGGAAGCGGCGCGCCGCGCGCGGATGCAGTTGCAGCCGGTGCGCTGAGCCCGGCTTTGCTCGCCTACCTGTCGGGCCGGCGGCCTTCGCGCTTCAACAGGAGCGCATTCGCCATCACGCTCAAGCTCGATGCCGCCATGGCCGCGCCGGCAACCACCGGGCTCAACAGCCCGAAGGCCGCGAGCGGGATGCCGGCCACGTTGTAGGCAAAGGCCCAGAACAGGTTCTGCCGGATCTTGGCCACGGTGCGCGCCGACACGTCGAGCGCTTCGGCCACCAGCGCGAGATCGCCGCGCATCAGCGTGATGCCGGCCGCTTCCATCGCGACGTCGGTGCCGCCGTCGGGGTTAGCCATCGCGATGCCGACGTCCGCGGCCGCGAGTGCCGGCGCATCGTTGACGCCGTCACCGACCATCGCCACGACGTGGCCGCCCTGCTTCAATGCGGCCACTTGCGCAGCCTTGTCGGCGGGCAGCACGTCGGCGAACACGTCGTCGGTCGCGATGCCGAGGCGGGCCGCCATGGCATGCGCCGCGCGCGCGTTGTCGCCGGAAATCATGACCACGCGCAGGCCCCGTGCGTGCAGGGCGGCGACGGCTTCGGCAGCGTGCGGCTTGGGCTCGTCGGTGAAAGCCAGCAGGGCCACGGCATGTGCAGCGCCGAGGCCATCGAAGCGCAGCAGCGCCGAGACGGAAGCGCCCTGTGCGTGCAGCCGCTCCAGCGCCGCGGTGCCGACGGTCACGCCAAGTTCGGCGCACCAGCGCAGGCTGCCAAGTGCCCAGCTCTGGCCGGCGATGTCGCCACGCACACCCCGGCCAGGCAATGACCGCAGCGCGAGCGGTGTCTCGGCCGTGATGCCGCGCCGGGCGGCGGCATCGGCCACTGCCCGCGCCAGCGGGTGCGCGCTGCCGCTCTGCAAGCCCGCAGCGATGGCGAGCCAGGCCGATTCGTCGAGCGACAAGGCGTCTGCTTGCTTCGTGCCGCCCGCATCCTCTGTATGCGGCGCAGCGGCCAACGCATCGTCGAGCGCCACCAGCGCAGTCAGCACAGGCCGCCCCAACGTCAACGTGCCGGTCTTGTCGAACGCCACCGTATCGACGCGGCGCGCCAGCTCCAGTGCGCTCGCGTCCTTGACCAGAATGCCGCGCTTCGCCGCCACGCCGGTACCGGCCATCACTGCAACCGGCGTCGCCAGTCCGAGCGCGCACGGGCAGGCAATTACCAGCACCGCCACCGCATGGACCAACGCGGCCTCGACGCCGTCGCCATGCAGCATCCAGCCCGCGAAGGTCGCGAGCGCGATGAGCAGCACCACCGGCACGAAGACGGCTGCGATGCGGTCGACCCGCCGCTGGATCGGTGCCTTGGCCGCTTGCGCGTCTTCGACCAGCCGGATGATCCGCGCCAGCACGCTCTCGGCGCCGACCGCACGCACCTCGACCACCAGCAGACCGTCGCCATTGACCGCGCCGCCGGTCAGCAAGTCGCCGGGCCGCTTGGGCACCGGCAACGGTTCCCCGGTCAGCATCGACTCGTCGACTTCCGATTCGCCCTCGAGCACACGCGCGTCGGCCGGCACGCGCTCACCGGCGCGCACCGCCAGGCGGTCGCCCTTCATGACTTCGGCAATCGGCACGTCGCTCGCAGTGCGTTGCACGCCACGCGCGCCCGGCTCGGCGAGCAGATGCGCCACTTCGGGCCGCAACCGCTGCAGCGCGCGAATGGCCGAGGTCGCCTGCCGCTTGGCACGCGCTTCGAGCCATTTGCCGAGCAGCACGAGCGTGATGACCACGGCGGACGCTTCGAAGTACAGATGCGGCACGCCGCGCCACCACAACCAGAGCGAAAGCCCGAAGGCCGCGCTGGTGCCGAGGGCAACCAGCAAATCCATGTTGCCGGACCGCGCGAGCGCCGCATGCCAACCGGCGCGATAGAACCGCGCTCCCAGATAAAACTGGACCGGCGCCGCCAGCAGCAGCTGCACCCAGGCCGGCAGCATGAAGTCGATGCCGAAGGGCGACAACAGCATGGGCGCCAGCAGCGGTAACGACAGCAACATGCCGATACCGACCGGCGCGAAGCCTTGCCAAGTCGACGCCGCAGCGGCATCGGACAGCGCACCGGCCGCCTGCGCCGTGCGCGGCTCGTAGCCCGCGGCGCGCACCGCCCGACGCAACCGCGCATCCACCTCGCCGGCCAGCGCCGGCAACGACGCGGCGACCACGCGCGCTGACTCGGTCGCGAGGTTGACGCTGGCATCGCGCACGCCCGGTACCTGGCGCAGCGCCTTCTCCACGCGCGCCACGCACGACGCACAGGTCATTCCGCCGATGGCGATGTCGAAGGTTTGTGAAGCGTTTGATGAAGCGACGGCCGCCGAAGAAGTATTCATGCGTCGAGACTAAAGCCTCACACCATGGCAAGGTCAAGCCGCCATCGCAACCCTTCGCTCGACATTGACATCGTGAGAGGGTTCACACTGGACCTCCGTGCCATCTCCAAAGCAAAGGAACATCCGAATGAGCCAGAAATTCAACGTCACCGGCATGAGTTGCGCGCATTGCGTGAGCACTGTGCAAAACGCGGTGCAGGCGGTCGACCCCGAAGCGCAAGTCACAGTCGATCTCGAAACCGGACACGTCGACGTGCTCAGCCCCCAGCCGCGCCAAGACATCGTCGCAGCGATCGAGAACGCCGGCTACCGGGTGCAGTAAGTGAGCAGCGTCGCCATCGGTGAGGCTTCGCACCGCTCAGGCGTGTCGGCGCGCATGGTCCGGCACTACGAGGGCTTGGGCTTGCTGCCCGCCGTGGCGCGCACCGAGAGCGGCTATCGACAGTACAGCGATGCCGACGTGCACAGCCTGCGCTTCATCAAGCGCGCACGCGACCTCGGTTTTTCGATGGACGAGATCGGCGAACTCGTCGGCCTCTGGCAGAACCGCCGTCGCGCCAGCGCCAGCGTCAAGCGCATCGCGCAGCAGCATCTGGCCGAGCTCGAACAGCGCATCGCCGACATGCAGGCCATGCGCAACACGCTCGCGCATCTGGTGCATTGCTGCCACGGCGACGCGCGCCCGGATTGTCCGATTCTCGAAGACCTGGCCGGGCCGGCCTGAGCCATTCCCGGCAAAAGGGGGCGGGTCCGCGCGTCACCGTCGCGCAAGCCACGGCGGCGCGGCTACCATGCCTTCATGTCGTCACCGCGTCCGCCATCGATTCCGTCGCCGCCGTCGACGGTGCCCAAGCTCCGCATCCTGATTGCGGAAGACGAATCGGGCATCGCCGACACCTTGCAGTACGTCCTCAAGACCGACGGCTTCGAGCCGGTGTGGTGCGCTACCGCACAAGAAGCCATCGCGCAGTTCACCGCGCAACGCCCGGCGCTCGCGATCCTCGATGTCGGCCTGCCCGACCTCAACGGCTTCGAACTCTTCAAGCGGTTGCAGGCGATCACACAAGGCAGCGGCGCACCCGAAGTGCCGATGATTTTCTTGACGGCACGCAGCGACGAGATCGATCGCGTGGTCGGCCTCGAGCTCGGTGCCGACGACTACATCGCGAAGCCGTTTTCGCCGCGTGAACTGGTGGCGCGGGTGCGCACCGTGTTGCGGCGCAGCGTGCGCAATGGCGGCGTTGCGCCAATCGCCACAACGACGGCCGCTCCCATCGCACCGACCTTCGCATCGCCCGCAGCGAACACGCCCGTCGTCGTCGCCACGACACCCTTCGCACTCGACGCCGAGCGCATGCAAATCCGCTACTACGGCCGCCC
>JAQGMP010000258.1 GCA_028292285.1 Variovorax sp.
GTGCTCGGGGTCGCGCTGCTGGTGATCTTCGGCGGGCAACTGCAGTGGTTCCCGCTGCGCGGGCTCACCTCGTCGAACTGGGACAGCATGACCTGGGGCGCGCGCATCGTGGACTACCTGTGGCACATCACCTTGCCTATCACGGCGATGGTGCTCGGCAGTTTTGCAGTGACCGCCATGCTCACCAAGAACTCCTTTCTGGAAGAGATTCGAAAGCAATATGTGCTGACGGCGCGGGCCAAGGGGCTTTCCGAGCGGCAGGTGCTTTGGAAGCACGTGTTTCGCAATGCGCTCATCCCGATCATCACGGGCTTTCCGGCCGCGTTCATCGGTGCGTTCTTCACCGGATCGTTGCTGATCGAGACGCTGTTTTCGCTCGACGGATTGGGCTTGCTGAGCTATGAGAGCGTGATCCGGCGCGACTACCCCGTGGTGCTTGGCACGCTCTATCTGTTCACGCTCATCGGGCTGGTGACCAAGCTCATCAGCGACCTTTGCTATGTGTGGGTCGATCCGAGGGTGAAGTTTGACTGAGCCCGTGAAAACGGCCGTGGCGCCGGTCGAAGCCGCGCAGTCGTTGTCCCCCGGACGGCGTGCGTGGCGACGCTTTCAGCGCAATCCGCTGGGTTTCTGGAGTCTCGTGATTTTCAGCGTTCTCGTGGTGCTGAGCCTGTTCGCCGAGATGCTCTCGACCGACAAACCGCTGGTGGTTCGATACGAAGGCCAGACCTACTTTCCGGTGCTGCGCGACTACGCGGAAAAGACCTTCGGCGGCGACTTCGAAACACCGGCCGACTACCTCGACCCCTTCATCCGCGAGCGCATCACGCAAGGGCCGAACTGGGCGCTCTACGCGCCCAACCCGTATGGACCGAAGACGCTCAACTACTTCGCGAAACTTCCCAATCCGTCGGCGCCTTCGCGCGACAACCTGTTCGGCACCGACGATCGCGGCCGTGACCTGTTGGCGCAACTGATCTACGGCTTTCGGGTGAGCGTGTTGTTCGCGCTGGCGCTCACCGTCATCGGCGTGCTGCTGGGTGTCGTCACCGGCGCGATACAGGGCTTTTTCGGCGGCAAGACCGACCTCGCGTTTCAGCGCTTCATCGAGATATGGGGCTCGATGCCCGAGCTCTATTTGCTCATCATCTTCAGCGCGATCTTCGCGCCCAGCGTGGCGTTGCTGTTGATCCTGCTGAGCCTGTTCGGCTGGATGGGCCTGTCCGATTACGTGCGTGCCGAGTTCCTGCGAAACCGGCAGATGGACTACGTGCGTGCCGCGCGGGCGCTGGGCGTCGGCAATCTGCAGATCATGTGGCGGCACATCCTGCCCAACAGCATGACGCCCGTCGTCACCTTTCTGCCGTTTCGCATGAGTGCCGCCATCCTCGCGCTGACCTCGCTCGATTTCCTCGGGCTCGGCGTACCGCCCGGCACGCCGTCGCTCGGCGAATTGTTGAGCCAGGGCAAAGCCAACATCGACGCCTGGTGGATCTCGCTGTCGACCTTCGCGGTGCTGGTCGTGACCCTCATGCTTCTGACGTTCATGGGCGATGCGCTGCGCGACGCGCTCGACCCGCGCAAGGCTGAAAAATGAAATCCGAGCCGTTGCTTGACGTGAAGAATCTGCGCGTCGCCTTCGGCGGCAAGGAGGTCGTGCATGGCGTCGACTTCGCCATCGGTGCCGGCGAAAAGCTGGCGCTCGTCGGGGAGTCGGGCTCGGGCAAAACGGTGACTGCGCTGTCGTTGTTGCGGCTCGTGCAGAACGCCACGGTGGGCGGCGTTGCCGAGCTGTACGGTGCCGAAGAGGGCGCGAGCCCACGCGATCTCCTGTCGCTGCCCGAGCGGCAACTGCGCGGCATCCGGGGCAAGGAAATCGCGATGATCTTTCAGGAGCCGATGACTGCGCTCAACGCGCTCTACAGCGTCGGCGACCAGATCGCCGAGGTGCTCGAATTGCACGAAGGCCTGTCGGTGCGCGCGGCCCAGGCTGCGGCGGTCCAGTTGTTGGCCGACACCGGCATCACGGAGCCCGCGCGGCGGGCGAGGGCGTTTCCGCACCAGCTGTCGGGCGGTCAGCGGCAACGCGCCATGATCGCAATGGCGCTGGCCTGCAAGCCGAGGCTGCTGCTGGCCGACGAGCCGACCACGGCGCTGGATGTCACCGTGCGGGCGCAGATCCTCGAACTGCTGGCCGACCTGCAGCGCCGCTATGGCATGGCGGTGCTGCTGATCACGCACGACCTGAACCTTGTCCGCCGGTTTGCCGATCGCGTCGCGGTGATGGAGAACGGCGACATCGTGGAGCAGGGCGACGTGTCGACCGTTTTCGACGCGCCGCGTCACGCGTACACGCGCAAGTTGATCGACAGCCATCCGGTACGCGATGTGAGCCCGGTGCCCGACACGTCCGATGCCGCACCGGTGCTCGAGGCCCAGGCATTGCGCGTGGTCTACCCGGTGCCGCGGCTTGGCATGGCGGGATGGTTCAGCAAGGGATCGTTCGTGGCGGTGGAGGGTGCGGATTTCAGCATCGCGCCGGGCGAAACGCTGGGCGTGGTCGGCGAATCGGGTTCTGGCAAGTCGACGCTGGCGTTGGCCGCATTGGGCCTGCTGCCGCACGGCGGCAAGCTCGCGGTGGCCGGGCAGCGCTGGGCGACCGGCAAGGGCGCCGATCGGGCGCTGCGGCGCGTCATGCAGGTCGTCTTTCAGGATCCGTTCTCGTCGCTTTCTCCGCGCATGACGGTCGAGCAGATCGTTGGCGAAGGTCTGCTGGTGCACGAGCCTTCGCTCGACACGGCTGCGCGGCGCGTGCGCGTATTGGCGGCGCTCGCCGATGTGGGCCTGACCGAGCCCCAGTTCCCGGCGCTGCTCGATCGCTATCCGCACGAATTTTCAGGCGGGCAAAGGCAGCGTCTGGCGATTGCGCGTGCGCTGATCGTCGGCCCGCGACTGCTGGTGCTGGACGAACCCACCAGCGCGCTCGACGTCACGGTGCAAAAGCAGGTGCTCGGGCTGTTGCAGAAACTGCAACGCGAGCGCGGACTGAGCTATCTGCTCATCACGCACGATGTCGAGGTGATCCGGGCGATGGCGCACCAGGTGATCGTCATGAAAGACGGCGCCATTCTCGAGCGCGGCGTCGTCGACGCGGTGCTCGACTCGCCGCAACATCCCTATACGCAAGCGCTGGTCAAGGCTGCGCAGGCCGCATGAAAACGAAAAATAAATGACAGGTTTCGAATCCGACCGCCGTGGCGCATGGCGCGCGGCGCTGGCGTGCATGGTGACGCTCGCGGTCGCCATGGGCCTGGGCCGCTTCGCGTTCACGCCGATGCTGCCGATCATGTTGCACGAGGGCAAGCTCGACCTACAAGCGGGCGGGGTGCTGGCATCGCTCAATTACCTGGGTTACTTCGTCGGCGCGGTCAGTTGCGCATCGTTGCGGGTGAAGGCAGCGACCATGGTGCGCGGCGGGCTGATTGCGACCGCCGCGCTGCTGCTTGGCATGGGCCTGCTGCACGGCTTCAGCGTCTGGGGCGTGCTGCGGCTGGCCGCCGGCGTCGTCAGCGCATGGGTCTTCGTGTTCGCGTCAGGGTGGGGCTTGCGACGGCTTGCGGAAACCAATGCACCGATGCTGGGCGGTGTCATCTATACCGGTCCCGGCGTCGGCATTGCGGTGACGGGCCTGCTCGGCGGAGTCGTGGGACGCTGGGGCTCCAATGCCGCCTGGATCGGATTCGGCGTTATCGCGCTGGCGTTGATCGCGCTGATCTGGCGCGTGTTCGACGATGGCGCGGCACCGACGCCAGCGGCGACCGGCCCGTCCGCATCAGCGCCTTCGGCTGCGGCGACCTCGGCAGCGCGCCGGGACGCGGGCTGGTTGATTGCCTTGTACGGGGTCGCCGGCTTCGGCTACATCATCACGGCAACATTTTTGCCGGTCATCGCGCGCCAAGCGCTGCCGGGATCCTCATGGCCCGACCTTTTCTGGCCGTTGTTCGGCCTTGCGGTGATCGGCGGCGCTCTGATCGGCGCCCGCGCACCCACGCATTGGGACAACCGGCTGCTGCTGGCCGTCGCCTATGCGCTGCAAGCTGTGGGCGTCGTGCTCTCGGTGGTCTGGCCGACGATCGTCGGCTTCGCCGTGGGCAGCTTGCTGCTCGGCATGCCGTTCACGGCGATCACGCTGTTCGCGGTGCGCGAAGCGCGGCGCTTGCGCGGCAATGCGGCAGCGGGGTTGATCGGCTACGCGACAGCGTCGTACGGTGTCGGCCAGATACTCGGGCCGCTCTTTGCCGCGCCGCTGGCGCAACGCACCGGCTCATTCGAGCTGCCGTTGCTGGTCGCAGCGGCCACTCTGGCGTTCGGCGGCGCCATGTTTGCGTGGGTGTGGTCGAATTCGCGTGCTCCGGGGCGCATGGCGGCGGTTTGAGCCCCCGGAAACCCTTTATTTGTCACTCGAATGGCATATAATTCGAGGCTCACGACCAAACGGGCGGGTACCAACCGCCCGTTTTTTTTGGTCTGTGCATTTCCGGCATTCCGGCATTCCAGATAGGGCATTTTCGAACACGTGGCATTGCAGCAGACAGTGGAACAAACCGTGGCCGCGACCGTAAAGGGGTTGGGCTACGACCTCGTAGAGATCGAAAGATCGGCCGGGGGACTGCTGCGCGTGACGATTGATTTGCCGTGGAAAGCCCCCAATTCGGAAGCTGTGGCCGCCGGATTGCCCGATCCCGCCGTCACGGTGGAAGATTGCGAGAAGGTTACGCGGCAATTGCAGTTCGCGTTGGAAGTAGACGGTGCTGAATACAAACGGCTCGAGGTGTCCTCGCCGGGTATTGACCGGCCGCTGCGCAATGAGCAGGATTTCGAGCGTTTCGCAGGCGAGGTGATCGACCTCACGCTGAAGGCCCCCATGGGAGCGGCCGCGGCGGGCCAGGTTTCGCCCACCCGCAAGAAGTTTCGCGGCACGCTGGAGCGTGTCGAGGGTGTGGCTGGTGCCGATGGCGGCGAGCCGGTCAAAGGCTGGCAGATCGTCTGGAGCGAAGAGCCGAAGACCAAGCCCGGACAAAAAGTGAGCAAGAAGCGTGAGCCCGCCCCGTTGCAGGCGCTCGGCTTCAGGTTGGACGAGCTGCGTGACGCGCGGCTCGCGCCGATTGTGGATTTCAAGGGTCGCAAGGCCAAAACCGCCAAAGCCGCCACAGGCAATGGACCGGATTGATCGAGGAGCAGTGGCATGAATCGCGAAATGTTGATGTTGGTGGATGCGATCTCGCGCGAGAAGAACGTCGAACGCGACGTCGTCTTCGGTGCGGTCGAATCTGCGCTGGCACAGGCCACCAAGAAGCTCCACCAGGGCGACGTGGACATCCGCGTGGTCGTGGACCGCGACAGCGGTGATTACGAAACCTTCCGCCGCTGGCACGTCGTTCCGGACGAAGCCGGCCTGCAACTGCCCGACCAGGAAATCCTGCTGTTCGAAGCCAAGGAAGAAATGCCCGACATCGAGGTCGACGAGTACATCGAAGAAACGGTGGACTCGGTGCCGATCGGCCGCATCGGCGCGATGGCGGCCAAACAGGTCATCCTGCAAAAGATCCGCGACGCCGAGCGGGAGATGCTGCTCAACGACTTCATGTCGCGCGGCGACAAGATCTTCGTCGGCACCGTCAAGCGGCTCGACAAGGGCGACATCATCGTCGAGGCCGGCCGCGTCGAAGGGCGCCTGCGCCGCAGCGAAATGATCGCCAAGGAAAACCTGCGCAATGGCGACCGTGTGCGCGCCATGATCATGGAAGTCGATCTGACGCTGCGCGGTGCGCCGATCATCCTTTCGCGTTCGGCCCCGGAATTCATGATCGAGCTGTTCCGTCAGGAAGTGCCCGAGATCGAACAGGGTCTGCTCGAAATCAAGAGCTGCGCCCGCGACCCCGGTTCGCGCGCCAAGATCGCCGTGCTGTCGCACGACAAGCGTGTCGACCCCATCGGCACCTGCGTCGGTGTGCGCGGCACGCGTGTCAACGCCGTCACCAACGAACTTGCCGGCGAGCGCGTCGACATCGTGCTGTGGTCCGAAGACCCTGCACAGTTCGTGATCGGCGCGCTGGCGCCAGCCAACGTGTCGTCGATCGTGGTCGATGAAGAAAAACACGCCATGGACGTGGTGGTCGACGAGGAGAACCTCGCCATCGCCATCGGCCGCGGCGGGCAGAACGTGCGCCTGGCTTCCGACCTGACCGGCTGGAAGATCAACATCATGGATGCCAACGAGTCTGCGCAAAAGCAGGCCGTCGAAACCGATGCCAGCCGCAAGCTTTTCATGGAAAAGCTCGATGTCGACGAAGAAATGGCCGACATCCTGATTTCCGAAGGCTTCAACAGCCTCGAAGAAGTGGCCTACGTGCCGATCTCCGAACTGCTTGAAATCGAGAGCTTCGACGAAGACACGATCAACGAGCTGCGCACGCGAGCCAAAGACGCGCTGCTCACCATGGAAATCGCCAAGGAAGAGGGCGTCGAGACCCACGCACCGGTGTCGCAAGATCTGCGCGACCTCGAAGGGCTCGACCCCGAGCTGATTCCCAAGCTGGCCGAGGCGGGTGTCCACACCCGTGACGACCTCGCCGACCTCGCGGTCGATGAACTTACCGAGATCACTGGCCACAGCGCCGATGACGCCACAACCCTCATCTTGAAAGCCCGCGAACATTGGTTCGCCGGCCAAGAGTGACGGTCATGAAGGCACGAAACCAATATGTCCAGTACCACTGTCGCCGAGTTCGCGAACGAGCTCAAGAAGACTCCCGAAACCTTGCTTGACCAGCTCAAGAGCGCCGGCGTGGCCAAAGCCACGCCCTCCGACGCGCTCACGGAGGCCGACAAGCAACGATTGCTCGGTTTCCTGAAGGCCAGCCACGGCACGGCCGAGCCCGAGCGCAAGAAAATCACGCTCACCAAGAAATCGACCAGCGAGATCAAGCAGGCCGATGCCATGGGGCGTGCCCGCACGATCCAGGTCGAGGTGCGCAAGAAGCGCACTTTTATCCAGCGCGACGAAGGCCCGACCGCGGCGCCAGAGCCGGTGCAGCAGGCGGAGACGCCCGCAGCACCCGGCATCGACGAAGCCGAACTCGCGCGCCGCGAGGAAGAAGCTCGCCGCCAGGCCGAGCTGATTCGCCGCCAGGAAGAAGAACTGGTCGAAAAACGCCGCATCCGCGAAGAGAGCGAAGCGCGGGAGCGCGAGCACGCCGAACGCGCTGAAAAAGCCGAACAGGAAGCGCGCGCTGCTGAGAAGAAAGCGGCTGCCGTTCCGGCCGTCGCGACCGAAGGCGCCTCCAGCAAGGCTGCAGTGACCGAAGAAGCGACCGGCGCTGCCGCCACCAAAGCGGCTGCCGAAGCCACCGTGGCGCAAGCCAAGGAAGATGCCAAGGCCAAGGCCGCTGCCGACTCCAAAGCCCGTGCCGATGAAGAATCCGCACGCGCCAAGGACCTGGACGAGCGCCGCCGCAAGGCTCTGGCCGAAGCCGAAGCCATCCGCGCGATGATGAATGCACCGGCTCGCGTGCTGGTGCCGCACAAGGCGCCCGAAAAACCTGCGCCCGAAGTCAAGCCGGCCGTCAAGGGCACGCTGCACAAGCCCGCCACGCCGGCGGCGCGCCCCGGTGCGCCGGCAGCGCCCGGCAGCACGGCGCCTGGCGCCAGCAAGGACGTGAAGTCCGCCAAGCTCTCGTCGAGCTGGGCTGGCGATCCCGCCAAGAAGAAAGAAATCAAGACCCGCGGCGATGCCAGCGGTGGCGTCGGTCGCGGCAACTGGCGCGGAGGCCCGCGCGGTCGCCGTGGCAGCAACGATCGTGGCGGCCACGACGAGCAGCAACAAGCCGCGCCGGTCGAAGCGCGCGTGCTCGACGTGCACGTGCCTGAAACCATCACGGTGGCCGAGCTCGCGCACAAGATGGCCGTCAAGGCCCAGGAAGTCATCAAGCAATTGATGAAGGCCGGGATCATGGCGACCATGAACCAGTCGCTCGACCAGGACACCGCGATGGTGATCGTGGAAGACATGGGCCACAACGCGATGGTGGCGGCATTGGACGATCCGGAAGCCTTCACTGACGACGACGCCGCCGCACAGACCGCTGAATCGTTGCCACGCGCACCCGTCGTCACCGTCATGGGTCACGTCGACCATGGCAAGACCTCGCTGCTCGACTACATCCGCCGCGCCAAGGTCGCAGCGGGCGAAGCCGGCGGCATCACGCAGCACATCGGCGCCTACCATGTGCAAACCGATCGCGGCATGGTGTCGTTTCTCGACACCCCGGGTCACGAGGCGTTTACCGCCATGCGAGCCCGTGGTGCGCAGGCCACCGACATCGTCATCCTCGTGGTGGCGGCGGACGACGGCGTCATGCCGCAGACCAAGGAAGCCATCAAGCACGCGAAAGCGGCCGGTGTGCCGATCGTGGTCGCGATCAACAAGATCGATAAATCCGATGCCAACCTGGACCGCGTCAAGCAGGAACTGGTGGCCGAAGAAGTCGTGCCCGAAGAGTACGGCGGCGAAGTGCCGTTCATCTCCGTCTCGGCCAAAACCGGGCAGGGCGTGGACGAACTGCTCGAGCAGGTGCTGCTCCAGGCTGAAGTGCTGGAACTCCGCGCGCCGGTCGATGCCGCTGCCAAGGGTCTGGTCATCGAAGCGCGCCTCGACAAGGGCCGCGGTCCGGTCGCGACGGTGCTGGTCCAGTCCGGTACGTTGAAAACCGGCGACGTGGTGCTGGCCGGCTCGACCTATGGCCGCGTGCGCGCCATGCTGGACGAAGACGGCAAGACGATCAAGACCGCGGGTCCATCCATCCCGGTCGAGATCCAGGGCCTGACCGAAGTGCCGCAAGCCGGCGATGAGTTCATGGTGATGGCCGACGAGCGCCGCGCGCGAGAAATCGCCACCTACCGTGCGGGCAAGTTCCGCAACACCAAGCTGGCGCGCTTGCAGGCCTCGAACCTGCAGAGCATGTTCACCGACCTGTCCGCAGGCGAGGTGCAGACGCTGCGCCTGATCATCAAGGCCGACGTTCAGGGTTCGCAGGAAGCATTGGCGCAGTCGTTGCTCAAGCTGGCGACCGAAGAAGTCAAGGTGCAGATCGTTTACGCCGGTGTCGGCGGCATCAGCGAGAACGACATCAACCTGGCCATCGCTTCGAAGGCGGTCGTGATCGGCTTCAACGTGCGGGCCGACTCCGGTGCACGCAAGCTGGCCGAGAACAACGGCGTGCAACTGAACTACTACAGCATCATTTATGACGCTGTGGACGAGATCAAGGTCGCCATGTCCGGCATGCTGGCGCCCGAACGCCGCGAAGAGATCATCGGTTCGGCCGAGATTCGCACGGTGTTCGTCGCGTCCAAGATCGGTACGGTTGCGGGCTGTATGGTCACCTCGGGTTCGGTCAACCGCAGTGCGCATTTCCGCCTGCTGCGCGACAACGTCGTGGTGTACACGGGCGAAGTCGACTCGATCAAGCGCATGAAAGACGACGTGCGCGAAGTCAAGGAAGGCTTCGAGTGCGGTATCAAGCTCAAGAACTACAACGACATCAAAGAAGGTGATCAGCTGGAGTTCTTCGAGATCAAGGAAATCGCCCGGACGCTGTAAAGCGTCCAAGCGAATCTGGCCAGGCCCAAGCGAAAAGCCGCCGCCCCCAACCGCGCGTTCAAGGTTGCCGATCAGATCCAGCGCGATCTGACGGAGCTGATCGCGCGCGAGTTGAAGGACCCGCGGGTGGGCATGGTCACCATCCAGGGG
>JAQGMP010000261.1 GCA_028292285.1 Variovorax sp.
AACGCGCCACGAAGTCGACCTCGAGACCGTCCCGGCGCCGGATTCTCCCGATCGCCGTACGTGCGGATGGCCGCACGAGCTCCGGCAGCACGGCGCCGGCCTTGCTGGCTGCGTGCCGCAGAGGCGCCGCGAGCCGGCCGCCTGCGCCAACGCTGTCCGCCGTGAGCTGCGTATGCAGTAACGGGCCATCCGTAAGCGCTCTTTTGACCACGCCCTGGTGGCGAGATGAGCGTTGGAGTAAGGGATGACGGTTGGGTAGAAGCCGGCAGCGTCGCGCCGAGGGCGAGAATCGCGGTCGTACCCCGCATCCACATCCAATCGATGACCAACGCATTTGCCCCGCTGTCCGAGGACGAGTTCGACGAGCTTGACCAGCTCCTGCTCTATGACGTCGACACGGAAGAGAGCATGACGCTGGACATGGTGGATGGGTTCTTGCACGCCCTTGCGGTTGGACCGACTACTGTGCCGCCGAAGTGGTGGCTCCCAAAGATTTGGGGCACCAAGGAGATGATGCCTCCGATGAATTCCATCGAGGAGCTGAACCATATCTTGGGGCTGGTCATGCGTCACTTCAACAGCATCATTTCTGGGCTGGAGGAGGAACCACGAGTGGTCAGTCCTGGCTGGTCAACTATGACCTACGAGGGCGACGAGCGCGAATATGACGACGCTGAGATGTGGGCCTACGGCTTTGTTGAGGCAATGAGGCTTTGCTGGGATCACTGGCAGCCGTCGCTGTCGATACGGCAAGGGCAAGCCTGGTTCAGGCCGATCGCCCTGCTTGGCGAAGATGACTTCTCCGTGGATCAGGACGAACTGACCAAGACGCCGGCCATGCGAGCGGAACTGGCACTTCAAATCCCGCAAGCAGTCCTGGATATGATGCTCACTGGCTACCGCTCAGACGCGCTGTCTATGAGCGCGAGGTGGCCAAGTCGATGCAACCCAAGGTGGGCCGCAATGAGCCTTGCCCTTGTGGGAGCGGCAAGAAGTTCAAGAAGTGCTGCGGAGCGGCGGGTGACCTGCATTGAGGCAGATCGTGGACTCAACCCCAAGCCGGTTCACTGCGTTCGTCGCCAGGCCAGCAGAGCCTCGTAGTCGTCGGCCGTTTGCGCCAGAGGCAGCTTCTTGAACAGGGCGAACGGATCCAGACCCAAGGCCTGTTCGACCAGGATCGCCAGGCCGTTCAGACCGACGCGGAAGTCGATGGCCTTCCGGTGCAGGTAGACCTTTAGATCTTCGTTGAAGCGGGACACCGCAGTCTCCCCGGTGCCTCGATCACCTCGACCACCTCGTTAACGTCGCTAACCTGCACGCCGCGAAGGTCGAGCGCCGCGCCATTGTCGGTTGGTCTAAGAACTCGCTCCACGACCAGCACGTCGCCGGCTCAGCGCCACGACGCCCAGCGCCGCCGCCGCCAGACCGATCGCGACTGCTGCGGAGCTGGCCCCCTTTTGTCTGAAACCGCCGTCTATTGCGAGACCGTGCGACGCCTCGAACAGGTTGCCATTGGTCGGCGCTGCTGGTTCTGCACGGGCGAGCGCAAATTGCAGCCCCCACTTCATTGTTCGTCCCAGCAACTCCGGCGCCAGTCCATGGGCCAGGATCCCCGGCCGGGCTGGCGCGCCAATGGAGGTGCGGGCTCGTGGCCGTTTGGACAGACTGACCAATGCATCGGCGACGCGGCGCGGGTCGAGTACCGGCGGTGGAGGTCGGAGCTTGTGTCCGCTGAAATTGGCGCCGTGGGACATGCCCGGCGTGTCGACGAAGGTCGGAAAAACTTCGCACACATGAATGTCGCGGTGTCCCGACAGTTCAGCGCGCAGCGCTTCGGAGAAGCCCCGCAGGCCGAACTTACTGGCGCTGTACGCCGCCGCATATGGCGCGGCAATCCATCCGCCGATGGAGATCATGTTGATGAGCGTCCCATGCCCGCGCTCCTTGAAATGCGGCAGGACAACATGGGCTCCGTGCATGTGCCCGAGCAGGTTGGCTTCGACGATCCTTCGGTGCGCCTCTATCGGTGTATCTTCGAACAAGCCGACTGCGCCCACCCCCACATTGTTGATCCATACGTCGATCGCACCGAAGTGCTCGATGGCTGCTCTGGCCAAGGCCTGCATAGCCTTGGGGTCCGTGACATCGGTCTGAATCACGACGGCGCTACCGCCGGCCGCCTCGCACTCGAGCGCGACCGCCTCCAACGCGCTTCGGTTTCGCGATGCCAGCACGAGGTCAGCACCTTCACCCGAGAACGCAAGTGCGGCAGCGCGGCCGATGCCGCTGGAGGCGCCGGTCAGTACGACACAGCCGGCGCGCGACGGGCGGGCGCGCGCACTGAGTGGACTGCCAGAGGGGTTGGTCGAGGCTTCATGCATACACGTGCTTCAGATGAGTCAGCAGCGACTTCAGGACGCCGCGTCGCCACGGCCTTGCACGCGCCCGGATTCCGACGCCTCGTACAGCGCACCGTGGGGGTTGCGCGGAGACTCGTCTCGCTGCTGCCGGTCGACCTGCTTGGCGGACATCGCGTCGCCGAGCGATGGCATGAGCTTGGAAATCGTGGTGTTCATCACCGCCATGGCGCCGACCTTCACGTCGCGTCCGCCTTCGGCCGCTGCCTTCAGAATGGCTTCGGCCACCTGCTGCGGATCGATCATCGGATCGGGCAGCTTGGGCTCCTTGTCCATGTAGTTCTTGGCATGCTCAGGGTAGGGCGTGTCGACGGCCGTCGGCTGGATCAGCGTGACGCTCACCGGGCTCTTGTCCACGTCTTCGATCTCCACGCGCAGCGCGTCGGTAAATCCTTTGACAGCGTGCTTGGATGCGGAGTACATGCCTTGCAGGGGCACAACCGCATCGGACACTTCACTGCCGATGTTGATGAGCGCGCCACCGCCGGCTTTCAGGAAAGGCAGCGCGGCCAGTGAGCCGTTCACCACGCCCCAGAAGTTGGTGTCGAAGAGCCGCCGGCTGTCCTTCTCGTCGACCTTGTCGAGGCGGCCGTAGATCGCCACGCCGGCATCGTTGATCCAGGTATCGATACGGCCGAATTTTTCGATCGCTTGCAATGCGGCCTGGTCCAGGCGCGCACGGTCCGCCACATCGGCAACGATGGCAATGGCTTGGCCGCCCGCGGCGGTGATCTCCGCTGCAAGTGCCTCGAGCACCGCGCCGCTGCGTGCGATGAGCACCAGGCTGGCGCCGCGCTCCGCCGCCATGCGGGCGGTGCAAAGGCCGATGCCGCTGGACGCGCCGGTCACGACGATCACTTGTTGTGCGATGGGTTTGAGTTGAGGTTTCATTCACATTCCTGGTTGGGTGGCTCGGCTCTCTTTGAGGGCTGCGCACCTCGGAGCCGAAGAAAAGGCTGTTGTTCGAAGGGCTGACGCGAGGCAAGAGCGACGCGCTTCCATGCCCTAAATGAACGGAACGCCACCGGTGACGGCGATGGTGGCGCCCGAGATGTAGCTGGCCTGGTCGGATGCCAGCATCACGTAGGCAGCCTGCAATTCGGCCGGCTGGCCCGGTCGCTTCATTGGGGTCTGCGAGCCGAAGGTCTTCACCTGTTCTTCCGGCATGGTGGAAGGAATGAGGGGCGTCCATATCGGCCCGGGCGCGACGCAGTTCACGCGAATGCCTTTCTCCGCCAGCAGTTGCGCCATTCCGCCGCTGAGATTCTGTATGGCGCCCTTGGTCGCGGCATACGCTACGAGCGTGGCGTTCGGTTTGTCCGCGTTCACGGAAGCCGTACTGATGATCGAGGCGCCCGGCTTCATGTGCGGCACCGCTGCCTTGCACAGAAAGAAGTTGGCGAAAACGTTGGTGCGAAACGTCCGGTCGAACTCTTCGGCCGTGATCTCCTCCAGGCTCTTGTGGGTCATCTGGAATGCGGCGTTGTTCACAAGGATGTCGACCTTGCCGAAGTGCTCTACGGTAGCCGCCACAAGCCTTCCGCAGTGCGCCTCGTCGCGGATGTCGCCGGGCATCGCGACGCAGCGCCGACCGCTTTGTTCGATCAACGCCTTGGTCTGCTCGGCGTCGCTATCTTCGTCGAGGTAGGAAATCACGACGTCCGCGCCTTCCCGCGCGAAGGCGAGTGCGACCGCGCGGCCGATGCCGCTGTCGCCGCCGGTGATCAACGCGGCCTTGCCCTGAAGCTTGCCGGAGCCGACATAGCTTTCGGCGCCGTAGTCAGGCAGTGGGCGCATCTGACTTTCCAAGCCCGGAGGTGGCTGGCGGGTAGTTTCAAACGGTGGTTTCGGCCCGGCGTCGAGAGGGTTGGTCATGGTGGATCCTTTGGCAGAAAGTTGTTATTTCCCAGCGGACTTGGGTCCCGGGGCTTTGGCTTTGGGAGAGCGACGATCCGCCTCCTTGCCGTGAAGTGCGTGCAGCTGTCCCGAGCCTGTGCTCTTGGCAGTGCCCTGATTCTTTTCCTGTGTACCGGCGCTCGCGCTGGCCGCGGTCGTCCCCCCGCCGCCGGCGGACGCGCCACTCGTGCCCCCCCCGCTGCCGCTCCCGCCAGGATCACCGCCGCCAGCGCCGCGTTCCCCCTGCGCAAAGGCGCAGGCGCAACCCAGCGCAACAGATGCGGCCGTTAAAAGGTGGATCAGCTTCATCATCGAATGCACTCACAAAAAAAGGCGGCTGTTGCCCGGTGAACGTCATGAAAGAGACCACGCTTGTCGGTCTCGGATGCCATGAAGCTAGGTCTGACGCAACGGAAGCCACGTAGGACGGGGAAGCATTCGGTCGAGCGGCGCGAAGGAACCGATACGGTCACCAGCCCTGGGTCGTGGCCGCCTACTTGAGTTGCTTGCGCAGCTTGGACACGTCGCTGGTCGTCACGGGTTTGGCGTCGTTGCCCCACGCCTCGCGGGTGTACGTCAATGCCTGCGCCATCTGCACGTCCGTCAACACCGAGGTGAAGCCCGGCATCGTTTGGGCCGCCGGCCCCGCGGCAGTCGCAGGACTTGTGCCGCCAGCCAGCACGAGTCGGATGACGGACGTCGCGTCTTCGCTCAACAAGGCCGGGTTTCCGGCAAGGCGTGGAAACACGCCTGGCACGCCCTTGCCGTCCGCTTGATGGCACTGCGCGCAGAAAGACCGGTACACGCTGGCGCCGGTCGACTCGACGTCGCCCGCATGGTTGCCCTGCGCCGCACTCCGCGTGGCCGCGGTGCTCGGCACGTAGCGGCCTTCGTTGCGCTGTGCCGGGAGCGATTTAAGGTACGTCGCGGTGGCGCGGGCGTCCGCTTCGGTGAGGTGCTGAAGGCTCTTTTCGACCTCTTCCGCCATCGAGCCGAAAGCCGCGTCGCCGTCGCCGTGACCTGTTCGCAAAAAACGCGCAATGGCGGCGCCGTCGACACGGCCCAGCCCTGCGCCCAGGTCCCCCGTCAGGTTCGACGCGTACCAGTTGTCATTGACCATGCCGGTCAGGAAATGCTTTGCCGACTCGTCGTAGCCGCGCTCCTGAAACCCCACGCCGCGCGGTGTGTGGCACGAGCCGCAATGGCCGAACGACTGCACGAGATAGGCACCGCGATTCCATTCAGCGCCTTGCGCGGGCTTTGCAGCGTAGGTGCCCCGCGGAAGAAAGGCGGCTTTCCAGAAACGGAGCGCCCACCGCTGGTTCAAGGGAAAGGGAAGTTTTGTCGGCGGCGGTGCGTAATCCGATGGAGCGACGCCATGCTTCAGGTAATCAAAGAGCGCTTGCAGATCGTCGTCCGTGGCCTTCGCGTAGGCGGTGTAGGGCATGGCCGGGTAGAGGTGCTTCGAACCCGGGGCAATGCCTTCGCGCATGGCGCGTCGGAAATCTTCGAAGGTGTAGCGGCCGATGCCGTGATCCGGATCGGGCGTGATGTTGGTGCTGATGATGGGCCCCATCGGTGAGGCAAGCGCACGGCCACCGGCGAACGGGATGCCATCGCGCTGCATCGTGTGGCAGCTCGCGCAGCCGCCGATCCGGGCGAGGTATTCGCCGCGTGCCAGCGAGCCCGCAGCGGGCGGGTTGGCGGGCTGCGCGGAGGCCGTCGACGAGAGAGCCCAAGACAAAGCCCAGGATAGAGCCCAGCACATAGCCGACAGCGCCGGCGCACCGAACCGTCGGCGCATGCGGACCGTTCCGCGCGTTGTTGGTTTCGTCATGGCGTTCCCGGCGCGGGCGACACACTGGCCGCGGGGCGTTCGTTCAGCCAGCGTGCCACGATGACCAGCGCGCCGACGAGGTAGGCGATGCCTCCCGGCACCCACATCACGAGTCCGCCCATCTGCTGGTCTTGCAGCGGATCGAAACCGAGCATCGTCGATGGCTCGACGTACCACGGGTACCAGAGCCCCGGCGCCAGCGTGAGCAGGGCACCCAATGCGCCGGTGTGGACCATCGTCGTGAACAACGACAGCATGGCCGGTGCGCTCGCCTCGGTGCCGGGGCGGCGGCCGAAAATGGTCCACCAGAAAAGCAGCGCGCTCACGAGGAAGCTGCTGTGCTGCAGCGTGTGCATCCAGGGATGCAGCAGCGCGGCCTGGAACAGCCTGGGCGCGTGCCAGAGCCAGAGCGCGGCAGCATGCAGCAGCCACGCCGATAGAGGCGCAGTGAGCAGGCGCCAGCTCGTTTTGACCGGACGCCAGCGCACGCCGGCGCCGACCCGCATGCGCCAATGCGCGGGCAATGCCCAGAGCCATACGGCGAGCGGGCGCCCCGAAACGAGCAGCGGCGCCGCCACGATCATCAGCAGTTCGTGCTGCACCATGTGCGCGGAGAACAGCGCCGCGCCCAGGGCATCCAGCGGCGACAACAGCGCGATGACCAGCATCGACCAGCCGATCGAAAAGGCGATG
>JAQGMP010000292.1 GCA_028292285.1 Variovorax sp.
GCCTTGTCGGTCGGCAGGCCGGCGGCCTTGAAGGCGTCCTTGTTCCAGTAGAAGATGGTGGTGGAGCTGTTGAACGGAAAGCTCAGCATCTGGCCGTTGGGCGCGGTGTAGTAGCCCGCGACGGCGGGCACGTAGCCGCTCGGGTCGAACTTTTCGCCGGCGTCTTTCATGACCTTGCCGACCGGCACGATCGCGCCCTTGCTGGCCATCATCGTCGCGGTGCCCACTTCGAACACCTGCAGGATGTCCGGCGCGTTGCCTGCGCGGAATGCGGCGATGGCAGCGGTCATCGACTCCGGGTACTCGCCCTTGAAGGTCGGGACGATCTTGTACTCTTTCTGGCTCTCGTTGAACTGCTTGGCCAGGTCGTTGACCCACTCGTTGTTGACGGCGGTCATCGAATGCCACCACTGGATCTCGGTCTGGGCGTGCGCCGTGTTGAACAGCGTGGCAGCCAACGCCGAAACCATGGCGAGCGTCTTGAATCGCATGAAGACTCCTGAAAAAAATTGAGAAGCAAAGGGGCGGATGCTAGGTGATCAGCATGACAGTTCCGCGTCTCTGTTTGTCGCATGGAAGACTCGGTACAGCCAGCCGGGGAAACCCTTTTTGGAGCGCCGCCATCGCAGCCGGGCCGCGGCTTGCTGCGATGCACCATGCTAGCCTTTGCGCATGAGCAAGACCTCCCTCGACAAAAGCAAAATCAAGTTCCTCCTGCTGGAAGGCATCCACCCGTCTGCCCTCGAAGTGATCCGCGGCGCGGGTTACACGCAGATCGAGACGCTGCCCAAGGCGCTGCAGGGCGAGGAGCTGAAGGCCAAGCTGGCCGATGTCCACTTTCTCGGCATCCGATCGCAAAGCAAGCTGACGGCCGATGTGCTGTCGGCTGCGCCCAAACTGGTCGCAGTGGGATGCTTTTGCATTGGCACCAACCAGGTCGATCTGAATGCGGCTCGCGAGCGCGGCGTGGCGGTGTTCAACGCGCCGTATTCGAACACCCGATCGGTCGCCGAGTTGGTGCTGGCCGAGGCCATCCTGTTGCTCCGCGGCATCCCGGCCAAGAACGCGCTCGTGCACCGCGGCGGCTGGATGAAGTCGGCCGCCAACTCGCATGAAATCCGCGGCAAGACACTCGGCATCGTCGGCTACGGTTCGATCGGCACGCAGTTGTCGGTGCTGGCCGAAGGGCTCGGCATGCACGTCACCTTCTACGACGTGGTCAGCAAGCTGCCGCTGGGCAACGCGCGCCAGATTCCGAAGCTGCACGACCTGCTGGCGCAAAGCGACATCGTGAGCATGCACGTGCCAGAGTTGCCGTCGACGAAATGGATGATCGGCCCGGCGGAGATCGCGGCCATGAAGCAGGGCGGCATTCTGATCAACGCGGCGCGTGGCACGGTGGTCGATATCGATGCGCTGGCCGAAGGCGTCAAGAGTCAGAAATTGTGGGGCGCGGCGATCGACGTGTTTCCGGTCGAGCCGGGCAGCAACAACGAAGAATTCCAGTCGCCCTTACGCGGCTTGGACAACGTGATCCTGACGCCGCACGTGGGCGGCTCGACGATGGAGGCGCAGGCCAACATCGGCGGGGAGGTGGCTGAAAAGCTGGTGAAGTACAGCGACAACGGCACCTCGGTTTCGTCGGTCAACTTTCCCGAAGTGGCGCTGCCCGCGCATCCGGGCAAGCATCGTTTGCTGCACATCCATCACAACGTGCCGGGCGTGCTGTCGGAGATCAACAAGATCTTTTCGGACAACCACATCAACATCGCGTCGCAGTATCTGCAAACGAATGAGAAGGTCGGGTATGTGGTGACGGACATCGATGCAGCTTCTTCGGATTTGGCGCTGGAGAAGTTGGCTGAGGTGCATGGGACGATTCGGAGCCGGGTGCTGTTTTAGTAGTTTCGGATCCGTCTTTCGCTGCGGTGCTTGCCGGAGACTCAACAGCCGCCCAGTGACAGCCCGCCCGCCGCCTTGCTGCGATCGTTAGGCATCCTGCGCTCACCCTAACCCTTTCCCGGAGGGAGAGGGGATAAGACCGGGCAGACTAGTCAAAGAGCGTCAGAGCATCAAGAACCCGTGCTGACCTAAAATCGCCACCCCGGCAAGAGGGTGCGCAGCGCCCGACCGAGGCCCACTTCCCCGATGAATGCACCGACCGCTTTGACGGCGTTGTTGTCGCAGGCCGCAGAGCCCGCACGATTGCGTGAGATCCCGTACAACTACACCAGCTTTTCCGATCGCGAGATCGTGATCCGCTTGCTGGGCGAACGCGGCTGGGAGCTGCTGCAAAACCTGCGGTCGGAGCGCCGCACCGGCCGCTCTGCCCGCATGCTTTATGAGGTGCTTGGCGACATCTGGGTCGTGCGGCGGAATCCCTATCTGGTGGATGACCTGCTCGACAACCCGCGTCGTCGCGGTCAACTGGTCGACGCGCTGAATCACCGGCTGACCGAGGTCGGCAAGCGGCGCACGCCCGATGTCGATGCGGAGCGCGACGCGCTGGTCGGTGAACTGACCGCGCTGGTAAGCCATGCCATCGCCGCCTTCGACGCCATGTTCCGCGACGTCGCCGCGCTGCGCCGCAAGGCCACGCGCGTGCTGCGCCGGCTCACCGCCAAGGACAACATCAAGTTCGACGGACTCTCGCGCGTTTCGCATGTGACCGACGCGACCGACTGGCGCGTCGAATATCCGTTCGTCGTGCTGTGCCCGGACACCGAGGCCGAGATGGCCGGGCTGGTCAAGGGCTGCATCGAGCTGGGCCTGACGATCATTCCGCGCGGCGGTGGCACCGGCTACACGGGCGGCGCGATTCCGCTGACCTGGAACAGCGTCGTCATCAACACCGAAAAGCTGGAGGCGATGACCGAAGTCGAGTTCATGCCGTTGCCGGGCTTTGCCGAAGGCGCGGCGCCGGTGCCGACCATCTGGACCGAGGCTGGCGTGGTGACGCAGCGTGTGGCCGACGCAGCCGAACGCGCGGGCTACGTGTTCGC
>JAQGMP010000301.1 GCA_028292285.1 Variovorax sp.
TAGCTCAAGCACCGACCGGCATTCCAACCGTCGGCGAGCCCATGCGGCAGGCAGCCACATAGAAGATCGCGCCCGACGCCGAGCCGATCAGCCAGCCCCAATCGCCGACGTTGAACATCAGCCCGAATGCGCCGGCCAGCGACAGGCCGATCGACAGCGCGCCCGACAAGGCCAGCGCGATCAGCGCCTTCGGGTTCCACCCACCCTCGAAGTGCAGCGAGCCTTTGGGCGACATCGTGTACAGGTCGCCGAGCACGATGCTCTGCTTCTTCACGAGGTAGTAGTCGGCCACCATGATGCCGAACATCGGGCCCAGCACGTCACCGAAGATGCTCACAAACACGGTGATGGCGTGCGGGCTAGACACGAAGAACCAGGGGCATACCAGCACCGACAAGATCGAGGTGATCATCCCGCCCATCTTGAAGTTGATCTTCTGCGGCGCGAGGTTGGCGATGTCATAGGCCGGCGAGACGAAGTTGGCGACGATGTTGATGCCCATCGTCGCGACGATGAAGGTGATCGAGCCGACGATGGTCGCAATCGGGTTGTTGATTTTCTCGACGATCAGCACCGGGTCCATGATGGCTTCGCCGAAGACTTTCATCGAGCCGCCCGTCACGATCACCGTGATGATCGCGAACAAAATGAAGTTGACCGGCAGGCCCCAGAAGTTGCCCTTTTTCATCGCCGATTCGCTCTTGGCAAAGCGCGAGAAGTCGCCGAAGTTGAGCAGCAGCGCCGCGAAGTACGCCACGATCAGCATGGCGGCGTTGGCCATCAGCCCGATCGATTCGATGCTCGTGTAGTGCTTGTCCGAGAGCTGCATCGAGAAGCTCGACATGCCGGTCTTCCAGATCATCCAGCCGGCCAGCACGAACATCACGAGGTAGACGATCGGCCCGCAAAAGTCGATGAACTTGCGGATCGATTCCATGCCCGACAAAAAGATGACGAGCTGGAAGAACCACATGAACAAAAAGCTGCCCCACCCGAGTGTCGACAGGCCGAACACGTTGTTGTGCGTGAAGTCCGCCGCCGAGGGAAACAGCGTGATGACCAGCACCTCGACCGCCTTCGACGCGAAGTACGTCTGCACGCCGTACCAGACGATGCCGACGATGCCGCGCACGATGGCCGCGAGGTTGGCGCCCATCACGCCGAACGCCATGCGCGCGAACACGGGAAAGGGCACGCCGTATTTCTGCGACGGCCGACCCACCAGGTTCATCAGAAAGTACACGAGCGTGATGCCGACCACCATCGACAGCAGCACCTGCCAGCCGGCCAGCCCGAGGAAGAACAGGCTGGCGGCAAAGGTGTAGCCGCCGACCGAGTGCACGTCCGACATCCACATCGCGAAGAGGCTGAAGGTGCCCCACGTTCGGCCCTCGGGTGCCACGGGCGCGAGGTCGTGGTTATAGAGCTGGGGATGCGCCCCGGTGACGACGATCACCGGGACTTCATTGCTGCTGGATGACATGACGGCTCCAATCAATGACAAGAAACGCAGCCTCGCATAACCTGTGCCGCAAAGTGGATTTACTTGCAGTTTGTTGCAAGCACGGCTTCTGCCGCCCGGTCGATCCCTTCGTCCGACAAATCCGCCGCCGAGACTTTCAGGCGCGCTGTCCACTGCGCGAAGTGCAGCGACTGCGACTTCTCGTAATGCGGGTCGTAGTGCAGCGCCATTAATTCCGCGAACAGCGGCGACAGCTCGCGGGCGTGCGCCCACGCCTGCCAGCGCGCCACCGTCTCCTTGCCTTGCGCCTCTTTGAGCTTGCCGAGTTGCGTCGCCAGCAATTCCGCGTCATCGCCGAGGTATGCATAGTCGCGCAGTAGGTAGGCGAGCCGCGCCTCGGCACTGGCCTCGATCTCGATGCACGGGGCAGCCCGCATGCGCCCGACCAGCGGAATCGGCACCGACAACCGCCCGATGCGCGCGCTCTCGCCTTCGACATACAGCGGCTTCGAAAGGTCCAGCGTTTCGAACGCCGTGGCGATGAGCGTCTCGAAGTGCTTTTGCGACGGCTGCTCGATGCCGGGCAGCGCCCCCAGCAACGACCCCTTGTGGCGCGCGCAATCTTCCAGGTCGAGCACCTGCGCACCGCGCGCGGCCATCGCCTGCAACACGCGCGTCTTGGCGCTGCCGGTCGGCCCGCAGACGATGCGCAGGTCGAGCTGCGGCGACATCGTTTCGATCGTCGTCAGCACCTCGCGCCGAAAGCTCTTGTAGCCGCCGGCCAGTTGCTTCGCGTCCCAGCCGACGAGCCGCAGCCAGTTGACCATCGAGCCGCTGCGCAAGCCGCCGCGCCAGCAATAGACCAGCGGCTTCCACTTGGCGGGCTTGTCGGCGAACTGTTCGCGCAGATGTTTGGCCAGGTTGGCCGCGACCATCGCGCCGCCCACGCGCCGGGCCTCGAAGGCGCCGGTCTGCTTGTAGATGGTGCCGACGATGCGGCGCTCTTCGTCGTCGAGCACGGGGCAGTTGATGGCGCCCGGGATGTGGTCGAGCGCGAACTCAGCCGGCGAGCGCGCGTCGATCACCGTTTCGAACTTCTTGCGGTCGGCGACGTCGGTGGGCTTTCTATGCATAGGCCGGCCCCAAGCCTCGCCGCATGCGGGCGCTCGACAGATCGACGATGCCCACCAGCACGAACATCGCGATCAGCACCGTCATCGCCTGCTGTTGTTGAAAGATCGACAGGTGGAAGTAAAGCAGTTGCCCCAGCCCGCCGCCGCCGACGAAGCCGAGTACTGCGGCCATGCGAATGTTCATCTCCCAACGGTACAGCGTATAGGCCAGCCATTGCGGCATGACGATCGGCAGGCTCGCATATCCGAAGGCGGCGACCGCCCCCGAGCCCGCCAGCGTGAGCGCCTGCTCAGGCTCGCGCGGCGCGTTCTCCAGGCTTTCGGCGAAGAGGCGGCCGAGCACGCCGGTCGTGTGCAGCGCCAGCGCCAGCGCGCCGGCAAACGGCCCGATGCCCGCGGCCAGCACCATCAATGCGGCCCAGACCAGCTCGGGCACGCTGCGTAAAAAGTTGAGCACGAAGCGCGTTGCGCCCTGCGGCACTGCGCCCCACCGGCGCGAGGCGGGCAATGCCAGCACGGCACCGATAAACGCGGCGAGCAAGGTGCCGAGTGCAGACACCGCCAGCGTCTGCAACGCGCCCCAGCCGACCTTGCCCATGAACGCCGGCGACACGTCCGGCGGAAAGAACTCGGCGATGAACTTGGCCATGAGCCGCAACGATTCGTTCGACCCCAGCGCGCGGAAGTCGATGCCCAGATAGACGAAGCTCGCGACCACCGCGACGAGCATCAGCGCGATCGCGGTCCAGCAGCGCAGACACGGCGGCGGCGCCTTGGGAAAGGCAG